>NZ_JAGPXJ010000008.1:0-127890 GCF_018070605.1 Streptomyces sp. B15 | reverse complement strand
GGTGGGCGTGGACCACCGCGCAGCCGCCGCCGTGGTGGCCCACCAGGCGGGGCTGGTGCCACCGCCCCCGCCGTGATGCCGCGCCCCCTGAGGGACGGGGGGAAGGGCACGACCAGCCACGACGCGCCGGCGGCCGACAATCGTCAGGAAGGGGCACCCTCTTTCCGGGGCAGGGTCGAAGACGGCGGCGCCGCGGCGCGCCGCCGGGGCCGCAGCAGCACCGCCGCACCCGCGACCGCGGCCCCCAGCAGTGCGCCCGCGAGCACATCGTGCGGATAGTGCACCCCCACCAGCACCCGCAGCAGCGCCCCGGCGACCGCCAGCGGCAGCGTCACGGCAGCGAGGCGGGGCAGCGTCAGGGCCAGGCCCACGGCCAGCGCGGCAGCCAGCGTGGCGTGGTTGCTGGGGAACGACCAGTCACCCGGTGGCGGGCACTCCGCCAGCGGGTGGGCCCCGGCCAGCGCCCGGCACGGCCGCTCCTGGTCCACCACCAGCTTCAGCGCCTCGCTCGCCGCGTACGCCACGACGGTGCCGACGCCTGTCAGCACCGCGCCGACCAGCCGCGGGTCCTTGGCACGCGACCCGCACCAGCCCCGCCACCCCACCCGGAGCAGCAGCAGGCCGAGGGCGATCAGGGTGCCCTCGGTGGCCAGTTCGAAGAGCACACCCAGCCATTCGGGGCCGTCGGCCGCGGCCTCGCTCAGTTCGCGGTACCCGGAGGCCGATGCCCCGCCCGTGACCCGTACGGGGTCCTCCTGACCGAGCCCGCCGGGCGTAAGCGCCCAGACTCCCGCACCGCCGACGACCAGCGCCGCCACCGCTCCGAGCGGCCCGCGCGCAGGCGACCGCCGTCGTATTCCTCGTTCCGTGGACATGGCAGCGAAGCTACGGGCGGCTCCGCTCCCTGGTCGCGGGCCGAACGTCGGCCTTCTTGTCGGTCGTTCGTCACCCTGGCCATTGGTCGTTCGTCAGGGTCCGCGCGCCTGTCTGCGGCTCCCGCTCCCGGCCGGGACCGGCGCGCCGGGCCGCGGGGTGGGCTCACCCCCGGCGGGCGAAGCGCCGGGCCGCCACCACCAGCATCAGGGCGGCGAGCACGGTGACGAAGCAGACCTCCAGCGCGACCGGCGGAGTCCACCCCGCGATCTGCGGCGGGCCCGCATAGCCGCCCATGTCGAGCTCGCCGGGCAGGGTGCGGCGCACCGCGTCGACGGCATAGGTGAGCGGGTTGAGGTGGACCACCACGCCCAGCCAGCGGGGCAGCCCGCTGGGGGAGAACATCGCTCCGGACAGGAACATCAACGGCATCAGGGCCAGCCCCATCAGCACCTGGAAGGTCTGGATGCGCTGGATGGTGACGGCCGCCAGCATGCCGCCCGCCGTGAACAGCAGCGCGATGACCGCGACTTCCAGGAGGGCGACCAGCAGCAGCGGGTGATAGGCGATGCCGACGGTGCCGGAGATGGCGAGCACCAACCCGCCGTAGACGGCACCGCAGGTGGCGCCGCCCAGCGACAGGCCCAGCAGCAGGCTGACCCGGTGGACCGGCGCGACCATCGCCTGCCGCAGCATCCCGCTCTGCCGGTCCATCACCACGGACAGGCCCACAGCCAGTGCGGGCGCCTGGGTCGCCATCACCAGGACGCCGGGGAACAGGAAGCTGCGGAACTGCTCGAAGGAGTCCCCGGCCGTGGTGCCCATCGACTCCAGGCCGGTGCCCATCACCAGCAGGAACATCACGGGTGTCACCAGTCCCATGACGATCTGCACCTTGGTGCGCAGCAGCCGCACCATCTCGCGGTGCCACAGCACCCGCACCGCCCGCAGTTCGCGAGCGGGACGGCCACGCCGCACCCCGGCCCTGTGCGGTAGTGCCGCAACGGCGCTCATCGCCGCCTCCCCACGTCGTCGACGGTCGGCGGACCGCTGCGCTCGGTTCGGATGGTGCGCCCGGTGTGGTGCAGGAACACATCGTCGAGGGAGGGCGGGGTCACCGTCGCCGACAGCACCGGAATGCCCGCCTCCGCACAGAACTTCGGGACGAACGCGGCGCCGTCCGCCACACTCAGCCGCACCCCGTCCGGACCGGCCGACGCCTCTGTGCCGAACCGCTCACGCACCAGGCGCACCGCATCCGCGTCGTCCCGGGTACGCAGCAGCACGGTGTCACGCGCCACCTCCGCCTTCAGCTCGGCAGGGCTGCCCTCCACCTCGACCTGACCGTCGTCGATGATGGCGAGCCGGTCGCAGTGCTCGGCCTCCTCCAGGTGGTGCGTCGTCAGGAAGAGGGTGATGCCCCGCTCCTCCCGCAGCCGGTGCAGATGCTCCCAGATGACGGTGCGGGTCTGCGGATCGAGCCCGGTGGTCGGCTCGTCCAGGAAGAGCACCTGCGGCGCGGTGAGCAACCCCCTGGCGATCTCCAGCCGGCGCCGCATCCCGCCGGAGAACTCCCGCACCGGGCGGTCCCGGCACGCGGTCAGGCCCACCAGGTCGAGCATCGCCGCCACCGTGCGCCGGCTCTCCCGCCACGGGACCCCGAACAGCTCCGCGTGGAAACGCAACGCCTCCCGCGCCGTCAGATCCAGGTCGAGCGTCGTCTCCTGGAAGACGAGCCCGATCCGCTCCCGTACCGCGTGCGGCTCGGCCATCACGTCGCACCCGCCGACGAAGGCCCGCCCGGCGGTGGGCCGCAGCAGGGTGCACAGCATGCTGATGGTCGTGGTCTTGCCTGCTCCGTTCGGCCCCAGGAAGCCGAACGTCACCCCTCGGGGCACGGCCAGATCGAGGCCGACGACCGCGGGCGCGTCACCGTACGTCTTGCCCAGGTCCACGGTGCGGACCGCGAACTCCTCAACCGCGGCCATACCCCTCACCCACTCCCTCACCCGGGCGGACGGACCGCCCACCGCGGAGGCGTTCCGCCCGAGACACCCGCCCGGGCACCGGATCGGCGCGTACGGCCAGCACCGTGCGGAAGGCACCGATCGCCCCGCCCTCACCGACCGGTTCGCCGTCCACCTCGATCCACGCGTGCGCCCCGAACGGCCTGGTGCGGAAGCCCGAGCACCAGTCGGGCCACTCGCCGTGCAGCCGGCACAACAGCGCCGCGGCGACGGACCGCTGCAGACAGCCGAGCCCGGCGCAGCGCACGCTCACGGAGACGGCCGCCTGCCGTGCGCGGAGCGCACGCGCCCGCCCGGCGGGCCGGGCGCCACGGCTGAGCACCGCCAGTACGCGGCGCAGCCGCCCCGGCTTCAGCTTCCCCAGCAGCCGGGCCGCCCCGACCGCCAGCCGCGCCTCCACCTGCCGGTGCGGCGCGAGCCGTACCGCGCGCTCCCCCACTCCCGGCAGGCTCATGGCGCCTCCGCAATCAGCAGACCGGCGCTCCTGAGCGCATCGACCAGCCCGTGCACATCGGCGGTGGCCCGCTCCAGGAACTGCGGGCCGGCGGCGCTCAGCTCCTCCGCCGCCTCCCGGGGCGTACGGCCCTCCAGCAGCAACCGCAGCGCGGTGGCGCCCGAGTCGTTCAGCCGCCAGAAGCGGCCGTCCTTCTCGTTGAGCAGCACCACTCCGGATTCGGTCTCGGTGAGAATGACCTCGCGGGGCAGGGCGAGCGTCATGATGCCTCCTTCAGCGGGATCGTCGGCCCGGACCCGGCCAGTGGCGCCGGGTCGGTGTGCGGGGAGCGCAGCCAGGCCTCGACCGCCGCGGTGCTCTCCAGGTGCGCCGCGTAGCGGCCCTCGTCGGACGGGCTGAGCAGCGCCGTACGCAGCACATCGGGATCGGCGAGACCACGGGCGCCCAGCCGCAGCCTGGCGCACATCTCGACGGCCGCCTCCTTGCCCCGCGCCAGGCCCTCGTACAACTCGGCGCTGAACTCGCCCTTGTCGGTGCGCTCCAGGATCTCCTGCGGGACGACGCCGCGCATCGCCGCTGTCAGCAGCGGTTTGAACCGGCCGGACGGCATCCGCTCGGACAGCCGTACCGACAGCGCGGCCTCGATCACCCGATCGTCGAGGAACGGTGCCTCCCAGGCGATCCCGTACCGCGCCATGGCCCGCGCCGTCTGCCGGATGGTGGTGCCCTCGACCGCGAGGAACTCCAGCACCTGGTGCCCGAACCGGTCACCGTCCAACGGCGGGGTCCCCGCGCGGGCCTCGGCCAGCAGCGCCCCCCGAACCAGGTCGACGGCCTCCGGGGTGCTCCACGCGGGCATCCGCGACTCGCCTGTCCAGCCGAAGCCGACCTGCCAGCGCTGCGGCGGCGGGCCGGTCAGCCGCCCGGCGAGGCCGCGCAGCGCCTCCGGGAAGTCCGAGCGGTCCGCCAGCCCACGCACGGTGGCCGGCAGCGACCAGCGGTTGAGGAGTTGGCGGCGACGGATCTGGGGGAGGGCGGCGCGGGGCTCGGTGCGGAGCATCGCCCACAGCCCGTTGGGCAGCGGACCGAACAGCTCGTCGCCGCCCAGCCCCATCAGATGCAGCCGGGAGCCCGCCTCGGCCGCCGTCCGGGACAGCGCCCGCAGATGGGGGCCGCCCCAGCGCCAGTTGAAGGGGCCCTCCCCGCCGTCGGGCTCGTCGGCGCCGGCGGTGTCGGCGAGGGGGTCGCCGGTGGCCAGGCCGAACAGTCGCGCGGAGTGGTCGTGGGGCAGGTCGGTGTGGTGCACGGTGGGGCCGAAGCGCGCTGCTGCCCGCCGGGCCCAACGGTGGTCCGGGTTGCGCGGATCGAGCGGAACCGCGTGGTAGGTGTGCGTGGTGGCGGCCACATCGTCGGCGACGAAGCACAGCGAGGTGGAGTCCAGCCCACCGGACAGATCCGCACTGAGCGTGCCCACCGCCCCGGCCCGCACCCGTACGGCCTCGCGCAGCGCATCCCGTACCGCTGTCGCGGCCTGCGACAACGGGACCTCGGGCGCGGGCCGCTGCCACCAGCGCCGCTCCCGCGCGGTGCCGTCGGGTGCGAGCTCCAGCCAGTGCCCGGGAGTGACCGCGCGCACTCCGCGCCACACCGAACGGCTGGCGAGCGGCCACGGCACGTACGGCGTCAGCAGTCGGCAGGCCAAGGCCGTCTCGTCGCACGGCGCTGCGGTGAGCGCGGCGAGCGGTGCGGGGCTACCTGCGGCGACCGTGACACCCGCGACCCGGACGGTGAACAGCTGCCGTGCGGTGGAGAGCGTCCCCTGAGCACGCACCCGCCCGTCGAAGCTGGCCACCAGATGGCAGCAGCCCGCCGACGACCGGGCGGCGTGATCGAGGGCGGACAGCGATCCGGCCTGGTCCAGCAGATGCTGGAGGCGTTCGGCCGAGGGCCGGGTGTGCCCGAGCACCGCCAGCCGCCGTGCCCCGGAGCCGAAGACCCGCACCCGGCCCCCGGCTCCCTCCCCTGTCCCGGGCCCGGGGCGGGGACCGGGGCCGGGGCCGGGGCGCTCCATGTCCCCGCGCCCGCCCGCCTCGCCGCCCGCCTTCTCGTCCGCCGCCGCCCACAAGGGGCGGAGGAGCAGCCAGGGGCGGCCGGAGGCATGCGGAATCACCTCGGCAGCGGCCAGTGCGGGGGTACGGGCGACGATGTCCTGGGCGGCTGGGTGGTCGGGAAGAATGAGAAAGTCCATGTCCTGCGCGTCTCCTGATACATGGCGACAGGTGTAGGCCTCCGACAAGGCCCGCAGCGGACCTCCTGGTGTCACCTGCGGGGGCATCGCGGTGCGAGCTGCGGGACCCGCTGCGGAGCGGACACCCGGCAGCAGCAGCCCGGAAGGCAGTGGGCCGGAAGCCAGTGGGCCTGACAGGCAGTGGCCGGGAAGGTCGCTTCCCGGCCACTGCGCGACATCAGCTCAGCCGTGCTGCTGGTCGGACGTCAGATGCACCACAGCGCGCGGCCGCAGCCGAGGAAATCGGGGCAGTCGCCCGACGGCAGGCACTGCGTCAGTTCCTCGAAGTCGCCGAGCTCGATCAGGGCCGGGGGCTCGTAGGTGTGCTCCATGGGGTCCTCCGTTGTGAGTCATCGGTCGGTCGGGCGATGTCGGCCGACGCACCGCCGTAACCTTTGAACATCACCGAAGTTAAGGCCCCTTGTGTCCTGGTGAGTCGGGACAGTGGTCCCTGATATGTCCCGATGCGCTCCTTCACCTCCGTATCGCCGGATTCCTGTTCACACCTCCCGGCGCCGGAAGGCCAGCCAGCCGGCCAGCAGGGCGAGCGCCGTCCAGCCGACGACCACGAGGATGCCGCCCCAGGGCCCGAGGGAGGGATCCGCGTCGGCGCCCACCTTCAGTGCCTGGATTCCGGCTTTGTCGGGCAGATAGCGCGCGGCCTCCTTCAGTCCGGGGACGGCCTGGCTGAGGGGTGAGAGGGCGAACAGGAAGAGATACATCGACCCCAGCGCGAACGCCGTGGAGCGCACCGCCGTCGCCACACCGAACGCCAGCAGCGCGATCAGGGTCAGATACACCGTGCCCAGCGCCATGCCCCGCACCACGCCGGGTTCGTCCAGCGGGACGCCGTACTCGCCGAGTCCCGCCTGGTCGAGGAGGAAGGAGAGCACCACGGTGACCGCTGCCAGGGGCAGCGTCACAGCGACGCATACCGCGGCCTTCGCCAGATAGAGCCGGGCGCGCCGGGGCACCGCTGCGAGGGAGACCCGGATCATGCCGCTGCCGAACTCGCCGGTGATCAGCAGCACTCCGAAGGCGACGAGTCCCAGCTGTGTGTACCAGACGATGTTGAAGCCGGAGTCCACCGGATGGAAGTCCGGGCGCACCCTGCCGTTGTCGGCGTCCAGCGCGTTGCCGACCGAGATACCGGAGAGCAGCGCGAGCCCGACGCTGACCACGAAGGTGGCGGCCAGCACGGCGAGGGTGGAGCGCAGCGTACGCACCTTCGTCCACTCCGCACGGATCGCCGCCGGCATGGTGTTGCCGCGCACGGCGGGGCGGGCGGTGGTCCCGGAGGAGCCGGAGGCTCGGGAGCTTTCAGCGGGGCCCGAGGCGGTGGCGGGGGCCTCAGAGGACGTCATGGCGGGCACCTTTCCGCGAACCTGCGGCGCTGCCGGCGGCAAACTGCGTCTCGCGCGCTGTCATCTCCAAGAACGCCTCCTCCAGTGAGGTGGACTCCCCCGCCAGTTCGTCGACTCCGATGTCGTGGGCGCGGGCCAGTTTCGCCACCTCGCGGCTCTCCATCCCGGTAACGCGCAGGGTGCCGTCCGGCTCCGGTGCGGCCTCGGCACCGGACTCGTGCAGCAGGACGCGCAGTCGCTGGGGCTCGTGGCTGCGGACGCGGACCACGCTGCGGCAGTGCTCGGCGGTGAAGTCGGCCAGGCTGCTGTCGGCCAGCAGCCTCCCGCGCCCGATCACGATCAGATGGTCGGCGGTGACGGCCATCTCGTTCATCAGATGGCTGGACAGCAGGACCGTGTGCCCGGCGGCGGCCCGCTCCTTGAGCAGATTGCGGAGCCAGTGCACGCCCTCGGGGTCGAGCCCGTTGACCGGCTCGTCCAGCAGTAGCACGTCCGGGTCGCCCAGCAGTGCGGCGGCGATGCCCAGCCGCTGGGACATACCGAGCGAGAAGCCGCCCGAGCTGCGCCGCGCCACCTCCCGGAGGCCGACCATGTCGAGCACCTCCCGCACCCGGGAGGGCGGGACGCGGTGGGTGCGGGCCAGCCACAGCAGGTGGTGGTAGGCGCTGCGGGTGCGCTGGGTCGACTTGGCCTCCAGCAGCCCCCCGACCCGCAGCAGGGGGTCGCTCAGCTCCCGGTAAGGCTCGCCGAACAGCAGGGCCCGGCCCGCGTCCGGTTCCCCCAGGCCCAGGAGCAGTCGTAGCGTGGTCGACTTGCCGGCTCCGTTGGGGCCGAGGAAGCCGGTGACCTTTCCCGGCCGCACCACGAAGCTTAGGTCGTCGACGGCCCGGGTGGGGCCGTAGGACTTGGTCAGATGCTGGACTTCGATCACCCGTCGAGCATGGCCGGGGACAGCGCCCGCGCACATCGGACCGGGCTCCGAAATGCCGAAGGGGACCGGGGGTGGAGGCGGCCGGGATCGGCGCGGTGGGCTTCCTACCGTGGTCTGACCGACCGTGGTCCGACGTGCGCGGGGCCGGGTGCGGGCTACGGTGTGCGCGTGGCCGGTGACTCCGAGGACAGCAGGGAAGGGCAGCGTCGCGGCTGGGCGCAGCACGGTCTGACCCGGCGGCAGCTCCTGGCGTGGGACGGCGCCGCGGCGCTGGCCTTCGCCGTGGGCTACCCCGTGCTGTCCCCCGTGCAGCACGGGGATCCGGCACCCGTCGCCTCCCATCTGCCGCTGTTCCTCGCGATGAGTCTGCCGCTGGCCGTGCGCCGGCTGTGGCCGCGCACCGTGCTGCTCGTCGTCGTGGCGGCGTCGGCGGCGGGCGCGGTGCTCGACATCGTCCTGGAGCCGTTCCTGGCGGTGGCGTACGCGCTGTACGCCGTCGCCGTGAGCACGTCGAAGGCCGGTCGCGCGGCGCGGTGGATCGTCGTCGGCGGCAGCGCCCTGATCCTGCTCGTGCTCGTCGTCGGCGGCGCGCCGTCCGCCGCTTTCGGCACGGGGCTGCCCGTCCGGCTGTCCGGCCTCATCGTGTGCGGGCTCACCTGGGCCTCAGGGCAGGCCATTCGGGAGCGGCGCGCCTATGCCGAGCGGGCCGCCCGGCAGCTGGCGCTCAACGCGGTGGCGCAGGAGCGGCTGCGGATCGCACGCGAGCTGCACGACGTGGTCGCGCATCACGTAGGGGTGATCGCGGTGAAGGCGGGCGTCGCGCGCCATGTGGCCGCGGTGGCGCCCGAGGAGGCGACCGAGGCGCTGCGCGTGATCGACCAGGAGAGCCGTACGGCGCTCCAGGAGATGCGCGGCATCCTGGGCCTGCTGCGCAACGAGCCCGACGGTACGGAAGGGCCGCGCCACCCGGACCGGAGCCTGGCCCATGAGGCGGACGTCCAGGCGCTGGTGCACCGCGCGGGCGAGGCCGGCGTGGAGGTGAGGCTGAGTGCGCAGGGGCTCGGCGCGCTGCCGGACGGGGTGGCGCGGGCCGGGCACCGGGTGGTGCAGGAGGCGTTGACGAACGTCATCAAGCACGCGGCGCCCTGCTACTGCCGACTCGTACTGCTCGCCGGTCGCGATCAGCTGCGGTTGGAGATCCTCGACGACGGCGGCCGTTGGGAGAGCCATGGCAGGAAGGGCGTGGCGCACCGGGTGGCGCACGGGATGTCTACCGAGGGGGAGCCGCGGAACGCAGCCGGTACGGGCCACGGGCAGGCGGGGCACGGGCTGATCGGCATGCGGGAGCGGGTGGCGATGTACGGCGGTGAGCTGACGGCGGGTCCGCTGCCGGGTGGCGGTTTCGTGGTGCGTGCCCGCATCCCGCTGCCGCCTCGACAGGTTGCACCACAGGAGGCGGCGCGGGCGGCGGCCCCGGACGCGCCCGGCGAGAACGGCTCCGCGTCGGAGCCGGTGCAGGACACGGATCAGGAGGCGTCACAGTCGAGATGAGCGAATCCCCCGAACCGGTGCGGGTGTTGATCGCCGACGACCAGGAGCTGCTGCGCGAGAGCTTTCGGGTGCTGGTGAACGCCGAACCGGGTCTTGAGGTCGTCGGGCTGGCCGAGGACGGTGACGCGGCGGTCCGGTCCGCGCTGCGGGAGCGCCCGGATGTGGTGCTGATGGATGTACGGATGCCCGGTCTCGACGGTATCGAGGCGACCCGGCTGATCCGTTCGCATCCGGAGGCCGAGGGCGTGCGGGTGCTGGTGCTGACCATGTTCGACATGGACTCGTATGTGTTCGCCGCGCTGCGGGCGGGGGCCAGCGGCTTCCTCCTCAAGGATGTCGCGCCCGCCGATCTGGTGCGGGCCATCCGTACGGTGGCGGCGGGGCAGGGGCTGCTGGCGCCGAGCGTCACGGCGCGGCTGATCGCGGAGTTCTGCCGCCAGCCGCAGGGCGTGCCCGCTGTCTCCGACAGCCTTGCCCCGCTGACCGGCCGGGAGCGCGAGGTGCTGCTGCTGGTGACCCAGGGCCTGTCGAACACGGAGATCGCCGCCGAACTGCATGTGTCCATGGCCACGGTGAAGACGTACATCGGACGGCTGCTCGACAAACTCGGTGCCCGGGACCGCGTCCAGCTCGTGATCACCGGGTACGAGCACGGCCTCGTCACCCCTTCCGCATCGAAGCCGACAGGGAGATGAGTGGGGCACCGGCCGGAAACCGGTGCCCCACCGCGCCACCGCCTCGTGAACCCGCCACCTCGCGAACTCGCCGCACCGCACGAATCGGCACCGCACGGATCGGCACCGTACGAATCCGCCGACTCGCCAACTTGCGGCGACTCAAGGAGAAATCACGGCGCGTGATTCCGTGCCCTCGATTTTCCGTGAGTGGCATCCCTCGGATTTCTCACTGTCCGTGAATTCCTGGCCGCAGGATTCCGAGCCCTGAATTCGGACCTCCGCCGCTTTCTGCTCCACGCCGATCCCCACCGCCCGCGCCCGCATCATGGCGGCGTTCCGGTCGGGGACTTCCAGCTTTCTGAAGAGACCGGTGATGTGGTTGCGCACCGTCTTCTCCGCGAGCACCAGGCGACGGGCGATGCGCTTGTTCTCCCAACCGAGCGCGAGCAGTTCCAGGATGTCCCGCTCCCGCTCGGTCAGGGTGGGGAAGGCCAGTCGGCTGGGCAGTTGGGGCAGCATCCCCAGGCCGCCGCGCAGCCCCTCGGCGACCCCGGCACCGAAAGCGGCGCCTCCCTCGGCGAGCAGATGCACCGATCTGAGCAGCGTGCGGGCACTGACGCTCTTCATCACATAGCCCATGGCGCCGGAGCGGACCACCGAGACGACAGCGGCGGTGTTGCCGTCGTCGGAGGCCACCAGCACCCGCGCCACCGGGCCGGCGCGCTGCCGCGCCTGCTGGGCGTCGAGCGCCGGCAGCCGCTGCGCGTCGGAGGTCAGCAGCCGTACCGTACGGGCCAGCCGGGCCGGGCTCGGGCCGCCGACGAGCACCACGTCCGACTGCGCCACCAGCTCCGCGAGCGCGGGCGGCTTCCGGCCGGGGCGCCACTCGGGAAGGCTCTGCTCCGCCACGACGGCGATGGCGCTGTCGCTTTCCGCCGCCGCTCTGACGCCCATCCGATACACCGGGTCGTCATCAAGGATTATGAGCCGCACACCCACACAGCATCCCCCGTTTCAAGAATCACCGATCCCCGATCGGAAATCTTATCGGGGTGGGGACCCAGAAAAAAGGGGCATCCAGCCATATGAAGGGTGCTGTGCAGCGCCTCGGAATACAGGCGCTGCATTTCAGCCACTTTCTCCAACCGTTGTGCGTCACTCAGAACAATTTCAGCAACGCCTCGGTCGGATCCGGTGCGGCCCTGCCCTCCTCGGGCCGGGGCATCTGGAACCAGACGGCCTTCCCCGTGGGCACCCGTCGGCTCCCCCAGCCGGTGCTGAGCAGATCCACCAGTTGCAGCCCCCGGCCGCCCTCGTCGGTGTCCTGTGCCCGGCGCCTGCGCGGCTGGACCTGGCCCGCGTCCCACACCTCGCACACCAGCGTGCGCTCCAGCAGCAGACGCAGCCGGATGTTGCCCTCGCCGTACCGCAGCGCGTTGGTGACCAGCTCACTCACCAGCAGCTCCGCGGTGTCGCTGAGCGCGTCCAGCCCCCAGGCCGCGAGCTGTTCGCAGGTCAGCTCGCGGGCCCGCGCCACCGAACGCGGCTCGGGCGGCAGCGTCCAGTCGCCCACCTGCTCTGGGTCCAGGCCCTGCACCCGGGCGACGAGCAGCGCGATGTCGTCCTCGCCGTGGTGCACGTTGAGGGTGCGCAGCACCCGGTCGGCGGTGTCCTCCAGCGGCTCGGTGGCATCCGTGAGCGCCGAGCGGAACCGGTCGAGGCCCTCGTCGAGCGGGTGGTCGCGGGACTCGACCAGCCCGTCGGTGTAGAGGGCGAGCATGGCACCCTCCGGCAGCTCGATCTCGATCTCCTCGAACGGCTCGCCGCCCACCCCCAGCGGCACCCCCTTGGGGACCTCCAGCAGCAGTGCGGGCTCGCCCGGCTCCACCATGATGGGCGGCAGGTGCCCGGCGTTGGCGAAGGTGCAGCGGCGCGAGACGGGGTCGTAGACGGCGTAGATGCAGGTGGCCAGGTACACCTCGGACAGGTCGGTGTCGCTGCCGCGGTGCCCGCGCTGCGGGTGCTGTCTGCGGGGGTCGCCGAGTCCGCGGGCGATCTCGTCCAGCGCGCCCAGCACCTCGGCCGGCTCCATGTCGGTGAGGGCCAGCGTGCGTACGGCGGTGCGGAGTTCGCCCATGGCGACAGCCGCACGCAGCCCCCGCCCCATCACATCGCCGACGACGATGGCGGTGCGGTGCCCGGGCAGTTCGATGACGTCGAACCAGTCGCCACCCACCTCGGTGGCCGGGTTGCCCGGCAGATAGCGGCAGGCGATCTCCAGGCCCGCCGCCTCCGGGTCGCCCGGCGGCAGCAGACTGCGCTGCAGGATGAGGGCGCGCTCGTGTTCCCTGCGGTAGAGGCGCGCGTTGTCGATGCAGACGGCGGCGCGGGCCGCCAGCTCGGCGGCGAGGGCACCGTCCCGCTCGCCGAACGGCTCGCTGCCCTTGGCGCGCGAGAACTGCGCGAGTCCCAGCACCCGGTCCCTGGCGACCATCGGTACCGCGAGGGTCGACTGCACGACGGCGCCGAACTGCGCCGGGACGGTGCCGTCCTGGCTCGTGATGTTCTGCACCCGACCGGTGCGCAGCGCTATGGCGAACGGGGAGTGCTCGGCGTAGCAGTGTGTGGAGCCGACCTCAGCGGGCTGCCCCGGCTGTGCGGCATCAGCGGGCGGGACGCCGTTGGCGCGGGCCCGACCGGCACCGCCCTGCGCGGGGTGGCCTCCCTGCCCGGCTGCGTCCTGCTCGACTGCGTCCCGCCCGGCTGCGTCCTCGTGCGCCGCGTCACGCGGGCCGACCACCGTCTCGCCGGTGCGGGCCTCCTCGTCCGGAAGCCCGTAGGTGTAGGGGGTGTTCGAGACGGCGCTGGCGAAGGCCACCCGGCGCAGCTCACCGCGCGGCGAGCCGACCGGTGTCCGGCGGCGCCTCGGCAGCTCGCCGGGAAGCCGCACCACCGGCCCCTCCCGGCGTACGGTGTCCGCGTCGTGGAAGCCGGTCTGCCCGGCCGGCGCGGAGTCCGTCGGTCCTACCGGGCGCGGCTCGTCTCCGGCCAACACGCTCTCGTAGAGGTCGACGGAGGCCAGATCGCAGAACTGGGGCACCGCCACGTCCAGCAGTTCGCGGGCCGTGGTCTCCAGATCCAGTGAGTTGCCGATCCGCGCGCCTGCGGCGTTCAGCAGGGCCAGGGCACGACGTACGTCGTCCTGCTTACCGGCCGCCTCCACCGGGATATCGCTCAATGCCGCCCCTTCCACTGCCGGTGCTCGCCTCCGGTCCGAGCAGTGTGGCAGCCCGGAGAGCCATCCGGAGCCCGCTCTTCCCGATCGCCACAAGTCTTCCTTGTCACGACGAGGCAACATGCGCATACCCCCGTTTTCACGGGGGTCACCCCTGACTCCTAACCAGGTAATGCCGGGTCGAACCCCAGGAGTACGCACCGGCCCGGGGCCGTCCTGTGCGGCAGCTCCTCGCCACCCCCGCGCCACCGCGGTCCCTACGGGAGAAACCGTTACCGACACGTTGTTCCGATTATGTTGTTCCAGGCCCCTTGCAAGGCCCTTGCAAGGGGCCTGGCGGACCGCTGCGGGCCGTCGCGGACCATTGCGGGCCGGAGGGGGCGCTGCGCACGAACAGCGGCACTGCTCAGGGCAGGGGCAGTTCGAACCACACCGTCTTGCCCTCCGGTCCGTGCCGGGTACCCCATCGGCGGGCCTCACTCGCCACCATTTGAATCCCCCGGCCGCCCTCCTGCTCCTCGGTGACGACGCGTTCACGCGGCGGCTCGGTCAGCGGGTCCGAGACCTCCACGATCAGCACCCCTTCGCGGCCCGCCGGGTCACGGCTGGTGTCGCGCACCATCCGCACCCCGATGGGCCCGTGCGCGTACCGCAGCGCGTTGGTGACCAGTTCACTCACCAGCAGCACACCGGTGTCCTCCAGCCCCCTGAGCCCCCACGCACGCAGTGTCTCGCGTACGGCCTCCCGCGCCCGGCGCACCGCGTAACTCCCGGTGGTGAACGACCAGGAGGCGGCGGTGTGCCCCGGCAGCCCGCCCAGCCGGGCCATCAGCAGCGCGACGTCGTCGCCCGTGCTGAGGTGGCCGTTGACGCTCGAACCATGCCGGCGCAGCGAGTCGATGAGAACGTCGCACGCCTCCTCGATGCCGCCGCAGCCGGTCTCCGCCACCGGTCCGGCCGAGACGTAGGCGCCGGCACCGTTCCAGGTGGGCTCTTCCTCCGGTGCCACCCGGTGGCAGTCGGGACCGGCGAGCAGCGCACAGACCCGGTCGATGCCCTCGGTGATGTCCTCGCCCCTGCTCTCCACGAGCCCGTCGGTGTAGAGAACGAAGACGCTGCCTTCCTCGATCTCCACCTCGGCCAGCTCGTACGCCCCGCCCGGGGCGGCCCCGACGACACCGAGCGGGGTGCCCGAGGGGATGTGGACGGGCCGGGCCCGGCAGCCGCCGCCGCTCTCCTGCGTGACCAGCAGCGGGGGTACGTGCCCCGCGCTGGCCATGGTCAGCACTCCGCAGCGGCGGCCCGCCGAAGTGGGCGCCGGCTCGTAGACCGCGTACAGGCAGGTCGCCATCAGTGGCTCGTCCGGCCCGTGGGACAGATCGTCGCCGACGGTGCTGACGCGGGCGAGCAGCTCGTCCGGCGGCAGATCGAGCCCCGCCAGCGTGCGGACGGCCGTACGCAGCCGACCCATGGTGACGGCCGAGTGCAGACCATGGCCCATGACGTCCCCGACCACGAAAGCGACCCTGCCGCCCGGCAGCGGGATGACGTCGAACCAGTCGCCGCCCACCTCCGTACCGCTGCTGCCGGGCACATAGCGGTAGGCGAGACTGACGCCGGGCGGCTCGTGGATGTGCTGCGGCAGCAGACTGCGCTGAAGCATCAGCGCTCCCTCGCGCTCCCGCGCGTACAGCCGGGCGTTGTCGAGGAAGGTGCCGGCGCGGTCGCTCAGTTCCACCGCGAGCGCCCGGTCCTCACCCACGTACGGCAGGTCCCCGTGTGCCCGGCTCACCAGCAACAGCCCGAGCACCGTCCCGCGCGCCCGCAGCGGCACCGCCATCAGCGAGTGCACCCCCAGCTCGAAGGTGGCCTGCACCTTGGGATCGCCGGGCCGGGTCGCGCGAAGGATCTCCTCGGGTGTGGTGGCCAGTTGGGGCGTCCCGCTGTCCAGCGCCCGGCCGAGCAGCGACTCGCGCTCGTAGATGATCTCTCCGCCGAGCTGCAGCAGCCTCTCCACCCGCTCGCCGTCCTCCCGGGCCGCGAAGCCGAACAGGTGCAGCGGCGTGCCCACGGGGATGACGGGCTCGGGCAGTTCGCCACCGACAGCGACCTCGCCGCGCAGCATGACCCCGGCGTAGTCGGCGAAGCGCGGTACCAGCACTTCGGCCAGCGCCTGGGAGATGGAGCGGACGTCGAGCAGATCGCCGAGGGCCACCCCCACGTCGTCCAGCAGCGCGAGCCGCTGCCGTGCCGCCTCCGCCTTGTTGAGCGCCTCCAGCCGCTCGGTGATGTCCATGACGGTGCAGCTGACACCGAGCACCTTGCCGCTGCGGTCGGTGATCCGGGAGTACGAGACGGAACGCGCGCCCGTACCGTCCGGCGCGGTGGTCACCACGTCCACGACGGAGCGTCCGGTCTCCAGCACGCTGGAGATGATCTGCATCACCTCCTCGGCCGTCTCGGCGGGAAGCAGTTCGGCGACCGAGCGGCCGAGGAGGTCGGTGTCGGTGGCGTTGTTCAGCCGTACGAGGGCGTCGTTGAAGCGGACGAACCGCTGCTCCGTGTCGAAGACGGCGATCCCCAGGGGCGAGGAGGCGAACAGCGCGTCCAGCGCCGCCAGATCGTGTTCGACGGCGCTGATCCTGCTGGTCTCCATGATGTTCGCGAGGACGAACGGACGCCGGTCGGTGTCTCGCAGCAGCGACCCGCGCCCCTCGACCTCGACCACATGTCCGTCCCGGTGGCGGATGCGCAGATTGCCGCGCCAGCTTCCGGTGCGACCGAGGCTGTTGCGGCGGGTGCGGCGCTCGACGTCGTCGCTCTCCAGGAAGTCCTCGATCGAGCGGCCCACGGTCTCCTCGGCCGGCCAGCCCAGGATCTCCTCGGTGGTCGGACTCCACACCAGCACGGTGCCGTGGCCGTCGAGCATGACGATCCCGACGCGGAGGGTGTCGAGGAGCGAGGTCGCCTCGTCGGCGGGTTCGGTGCTCACACGGCCCACGCCCCCGGTCGGGATCTGGATACGTCCAAGATGGACCAATTATCCACACGTCGAGCACGCTGTGCTGTCGTACGCACACGGAGCGTCGCAGGGGTACGGAAGTCCGATGCCCCGGTAGCCCACCCGGTGCCGGTTGGCCGAGATCCGCCGGTACCAGGCGTCAGGTGTCAGGCGTCGGTGACCGAGGCCCCGCCGGGCGCGGGTGCCGGGTGGTCGAAGTTCGTCCGGCGTCAGGCGTGGCCGTCGTCCGCGCGCTCGCCGTGCGCGGCGAGGCGGTCGCGGTGTTCCACCAGATAGCCCTCACCCTGTTCGCTCAGCCGTTCGGCGAGATGCTGCGCCTCACCCCGAGTGGCATAACTGCCGACGCGGTAGCGGTTGCCGTGGCAGTCCTGGCGGATGAGCTGCCAGGGCAGCACCGCTTCACTGTCGCCGCTCGCACTTCGCATATGCCAGAGCTTACGCCCGGCCCTCACTCACCGCATTCAGCTTTGCACACCGGGCCAAATCTTTCGGCCATCTGTTCGCTCTCGCGGAAAGTGCGCCGGCGCGCGGGCCGGGGAGCCAGAAGATCGCCCCCGAGCGGACGGCCATGGCGGAGGGAGACAGAAAGAGCCTGCTACTTCACCGGAAGGTGGTACGCCAGCCTGAAGCGGTCGGCGGGCACCACCACGTCCGCCGTCTCCACGGGCCGCTTGCCCGCCAAATACGTACGCGCGATGACCAGCACCGCATGACCCGGCACGCCTCCCAGCGCCGTCATCTCCTCGGCCCGGCCAGGACGGGTGCCGACCTCCTCGGTCACGTTGTCCACCACCAGGTCGATCGCCGCCATCCGCTCCACCACCCCCCGGCCGCCCAGCGGGCCCTCCTCCGGCAGCATCACCGGCGTCCGGCCGGTCACCGCCAGCGGCTCCCAGGAGGTGGAGAGCATCACCGGGGCACCGTCGACGTGGAAGACGTAGCGGGTGCGCATCACCCTCTCGCCCCGCTCGACGAACAGCCGCTCGGCGATGTCGGCCGAGGCGTCCTCCTGCTCGCTCTGCGACTCCCAGGTGCCCTGCACCCGCTCGTCGGACTGCTCCTGCCGGAAGGGGGTGCACTCGCCGAGCGAGCGGTAGCCCGTACGTGAGACCCGGCGCGCGGCCGGGAGCTCCCGTACATAGGTTCCGGAGCCCGAGCGACCCTCGACCAGCCCCTCGGCCATCAGCACCTTGCGCGCTTCCAGCGCGACCGTGTCGGAGACGCCGTACTCCTCGCGGATGCGGGCCTGCGAGGGGAGCCGGGCTTGCGGCGGCAGGGAACCGTCCGCGATCTTCTTGCGCAGATCCGAGGCCACACGCAGATACGCGGGCTGCTCACCGAATGGCACGTGTGCCCTCCCCGTTTCGGCCAGATACTGGGTGAAGCCGACTGGTGCTGAGTCCTGCTGACGGTCAGCAACAGCTTGGCAACAGAGGGTTGTTGGCCGCAACAGTCGGCCAAAGTTTCACCCGATGTGATGAGCGCCTGCTCAGACCCCTCACACCCCCTCCTTCCGCCCGCGCTCGGAACGGAACCGGGGCGCACGGGGAGTTCGGGACGGAGCGGGCCCGACGCGGACGCGCCCGGCGCCGAGCGCCCCGCTAGAGTTCCGCACCACCGGCCCTGGGAGCACGCTCGATGACCTTCCGACAGCACATGAGACAGATGGCGGTGGACGCCCTCGCGGAATTCCCCGATGCGGAGGAGTCCGGCCTCTACACCGTCACCTTCCGGATCGACAGCGTCGACCAGGACCCTCGCTTCCCCTGTCTGGCCCTCGGCTACAACACGGAGGCCGAGGTGGCCCGACTGCTCGCGGAGCCGAACCCGCCCGAGCCGTGGGACGCTCGCTGGAACTACGCGTACTTCCCGCCCTCCGGGCTGGAGGGCGTCCGCGTCATCGGACACGACGAGGAACACGACCCGCGCGGAGCCGCCTTGCACCGCCGGGAAGCAGCGTCCAACGGGCTCTGGTACGAGGACGACGCCCCGCAACCGCTCCAGGACGAGCGGGCGGACCTGCTCGACGCCGAGTTCCACGAGTTGTGCGTCGAGGTGGCGCGGCAGCTGCACGCCGACGGCGACCTCGTACGCACCCTGGGGCGACCGGTGCCCGTGATCCTCTACGACATGTTCGACCCGGAGGCGATGTTCGCCCTCACCCGCGCCGCCAACCCGCCGGAGCCGGCCGCCGACTTCCTCAGTGGACAACAGGCGGACGAAGAGGCAGCGGAGGAGACGGCACCGGACGTGTGACCGGGCCACCGGTCCGGCGTCGTGGCGGGTGGGAACCGCCCGCGCCGGCGCCGCCCGCTCCGGCGCCTCACCGCGCGGCCTCAGCCGCCCTCCGTCTCCCCCTGGCTCGCCTCCCGCGTACTGCTCTCCCCCTGGCTCGCCTCCCCTTTCATCGCGAACAGCACCATGGTGGCGCTGACCCGTACCGCGCCGTCCGTGCCGGGCGGGAGGGCGTGCCGATGCAGGTCCTCGCTCAGCTCCTTGGCGCTCTCCCGCACCCGCGCCCACACCTGCGGCTCCAGCCAGACCTCGGCGTCCGTCATCTCTCCCCGCACCTCGGTGTCCCGCTGCGCCGTTCGCCGCCGCAGTTCCTCGCCCAGCGCCCCCGCTAGAGCGAGGTACGCGTCGACGCCCTGCGGAGTACCACGACCCACGCGTTCCCCGCTGTCCGGATCGTGGCGGTACCGCTTGGCCGTGCCGCCGCGTACGGCGACCTCGGCCACCGCGTCCACCAGTCCGGCGGCGTGCAATCGGCGCAGGTGGTAGCTGACGTTGGCCTGTGACTGGTCGAGGACGCGCGCCGCCTCGGCCGCGCTGTACGCCTGGCCGGTCAGCAGCGAGAGCAGCCGCAGCCGCAGCGGGTGGGCCAGCACCCGCAGATCCGCGACCGAGGTCTCGGTCGCGGCCGAGCGGCCGGACGGTTCGGCAGGGCCGGACGGTTCGGCAGAGCCAGGTGGATCGGAAGGGCCGCGTGGGTCGGTGCGAGGTTCGGGCACCCGGTCAGTCTGCCTCACACCCCGACGTCTTCCCGAGCGCCCTGATCCGGCACCGCTCCACCCGTCGTCAGCCCCCGCACCTGGCTGCTGCACAGCGCACCCACCGTCACCAGCGCGACGAGCGCGACCCCGCACAGCAGCGTCGGGCGCACCCCGAAGCGTTCCGCCAGCGGTCCGGCCGCCATCTCGCCCATCGGGAGGGCGAGGGTGGAGCCGAGCGCGTCGTAGGAGTAGACACGGGCCAACTTCTCCTGCGGAACGTTCTCCTGGAGGGAGAGGTCCCAGGCGACGCTGAATTGCTCGATGGCGATGCCGTTCACGAACATCGCCGCCAGCAGCAGAGCCACATCGGCCGACTGCGCGAGGGCGAGGAGCGGGAGCGCGTCCAGCGCGACAACGGCGACACCGATCCGCAGCGCGTGCCGGGAACGGGAGCGGGCCACCAGCAGCCCGCCGATCAGCGCCCCGGCCATCTGGGCCGCCAGGACGAAGCCCCAGACGGTGCGGCCGAACGTCGCGTCGGCGACCGTCGGCCCCAGTACCTGGATGCCGCCGGCCGCGACCGCGTTCACCACGAAGAACTGGAGCACCACCACCCACACCCATGTACGGGAGACGAACTCAGTCCAGCCCTCGCGCAGTTCCTGCCAGGGCCGCACCGGCTCGCCGGCCGGGGCGGGTCCGGCGTCGTGCCGGGCCGGCTCGCGTCCTGCGAGACGGTAGGCGAGCGCGGCGCCCAGGAACGCCACCCCGTTGAGCACCATGCCCCATCCCGGCCCCGCGACGGCGGCCAGCAGCCCGCCGAGCGACGTGCCCGCGATCATCCCGGTGTTGATCCCCATCCGGGAGAGGGCGTTGGCGGGCCGCAGCTCATCGGGCGGCACCGTGAGCGGAAGCAGCGCGGCAGAGGCCGGTATGGAGACGGCGGCCACCGCTCCTTGCACCACGCTGAGCACGAGGAGCACACCCATCGGCGCCCTGTCCGCCAGCACCGCGAGCCCGACCCCGCCTTGTACCAGAGCGGCGGACAGTGCCGCGCCCTGCAGCACCAGGGCCCGGGGCAGCCGGTCGGCCAGCAGCCCGCCGAACAACAGCAGCACCACATTGCTGATCGACCGGGCCCCGACGACCAGCCCCACGTCCACCGCGGAGCCGCCCAGGTCCAGGACGGCGAAGGCCAGTACGACAGGCGCCATGGAGTTTCCGAAGAAGGAGAGCGCCCGGCCCAGCGCGAGTTGGCGGAAGCCGCGTCGGCGCAGCAGGTCGCGGAGCCCGGCACGGCCGGGGCGGGAAGCGTCGGAAGTGGTCACGCAGTGAGTGTGCGGCACACGGCGCCAACCGTCAAACACTTCTTTGAAGGTAGGGTCGGGAGCAGCCCGTCCCGCTTCCAAGGACGGAGCCCTCCTCCGCCCTGCGACCGAGGAACAGCGCCCGTCATCCGTGCCACCGTCACCCCATGAGCAGCAGCCCCCTCACCCACGCCTGGCCCGAGCACCTGTCCGTGGGCGCGGTGCGCTTCGCCCGCCCGACCGCCCACTTCGATGCCGTCCGCGCCTTCTACCGCGACGACCTCGGCCTGCCCGTCCTCGCCGAGTGGCGTGACCACGCGGGCTACGACGGAATCGTCCTGGGCCTCCCCGGCACCCCCGTCCACATGGAGCTGACCCAGCACGGCGACCCGCCCCACATCCCCGCCCCGCACCCCGAGAACCAACTGGTCCTCTATCTGACGGACCAGGCGGCCCACGACCGCGCGGTGGCCCGGCTGCGCTCCCGCGGCCACCGCCCCGTCCCCGCCGCCAACCCCTACTGGCCCGACCGCGGAGCAACCCTCTTCGAGGATCCGGACGGCTGGCACGTCGTCCTGGCCCCGTGGGTCTTCGGCCGCACCCCACCTTCGCCACAGCCGGCCACCGAAGACACGGACGAGGGGCGTCGGCCGCAGTGAGGCGACCCGCCCTGACCTGCGGCGCCTCCAGGAAACGCAACAGCTGCTGGTGACCGCGGCGGTCGCGGTCACCAGCAGCTGAAGCGGGCCGGTCGGACGGTGAGCCCTCCCCGCCGGACGGTGCGGGATCAGCCGACCGGGTCCTTCACCGCCCCGGCGGCCGGCGCCTCCGGCTCGGTCGGCGTCTGGGGGTCGATCAGCGCCTCCGGCTCGACCGTCGCCTCCGGCCCGACCGTCGTGCCGCCCCGCGCCTCCAGTTGCTTGGTCAGCGGATTGCGGCCCAACTCCGGGTAGTCCGACTTCAATGCCCGGAGCAGGGAGAACATCATCACGAAGGCGATCACGAAGAACGGCAGCCCGATGACCGTGATGACCTGCTGCAGGGCATCCAGCCCTCCCTTGCCGGTGGCCGCCAGCAGGGTGCCCGCGACCACGCCCTGGGTGACGGCCCAGAAGACACGCTGCCGGGTGGGGCTGGGCAGCTTGTCGTCCACCCGCTCACAGAGCATGTCGACCACCATGGCGGCGGAGTCGGAGGAGGTGGTGAAGAAGATGACCACGATCAGCACCGACAACGCCGACACGAGGGTGGCCGCCGGGTAGTTCTCCAGGAAGGCGAAGAGCGCGCCGGGGACGTCCCCTTCGTCCACGACGGCCTTGACCAGTCCGCCCGAGCCGTTCATCTCGATGTCGAACGAGCCCATGCCGAAGATGCTGAACCAGATCACGGTGAAGGCGGTGGGCAGCGCCAGCACGCCGAGGACGAACTCACGGATCGTACGCCCCTTGGAGATACGGGCGATGAAGATACCGACGAACGGCGACCAGGTGATGGTCCAGGCCCAGTAGAAGACCGTCCAGCTGCCCTGCCAGCCGCTGTCGGCGAAGGTGTCGTTCCAGAACGACAGCGGCACCACGGAGCTCACATAGGTCCCGGTCGTCTCGACGATGCCCTTGGCCATGAAGAGCGTGGGACCGGCGAGGAGGACGAAGAGCAGCAGGCCGATGGCCATCAGGATGTTGATGTTGGACAGGATCTTGATGCCCTTGTCCAGACCGCTCATCACCGAGGCGGTGGCGATCGCGGTGACCACGGCGATCAGCACCACCTGGACGAGCTTGTTCTCCGGGACGCCGAAGAGTTCGTTCAGCCCGCTGTTGATCTGCAGGGTGCCCAGCCCGATGGAGACCGAGACCCCGAAGAGGGTGCCGACCACGGCCGTGACATCGACGCTCTTGCCGATCGGCCCGTTGATCCGGTCGCCCAGCAGCGGGTGCAGGACCGAACTCAGCCGGAACGGCAGTCCCCGCTGGTAGACGAAGTAGGCGAAGGCCAGCGCCGGGAGGCAGAAGATGGCCCAGGTGTGCAGGCCGAAGTGGTAGAGCGCGAAGGCCATCGCCCGCTCGGCGGCGTGGGCCGACTCCGGCTCGACGCCCTGCTCGGGCGGTTTGGCGAAGTGGCTGATCGGCTCGGCGACCCCCCAGAACATCAGGATGGTGCCGATCCCGGCGGCGAAGAGCATCGCGAACCAGGCGCCGTTGCTGTATTCCGGCCGTGTGTTCTGCCCTCCCAGCCGCACATGCCCGTAGCGGCTGAGCGCGATCCAGATCAGGAAGATCACGAACGAGGTGACGCCCAGGATGTAGAACCAGCCCAGATTCTTGAGGATCCAGTCCGAGGCGGTGGTGAAGACGCTGTCCACCTGGTCGGTCAGCGAGATGGTGGTGAGGACGAAGAGGATCGTCAGGGCCGCGGAGGTGAAGAAGATGACCGAGTCGGTACGGAGACCCAGCCTGCGTTGCAGCTTGTCCAGCATGGAGTAGTCCCAAGAGGTGGGGAGGGAGTTCACTGAAGCGCTCCGGAACCAGCGGGCGTCATGGGATGTGCGTTCGCCAATGATCGTCCCGGCCGCGTTGAGCGTTGATGGTGGCACTCCCGATCAACCCCTCGCACCCCATGGCCCGTTCCGTTGCACATTCGTGACTCCTGAGGTAACTGCCCGGTGAGCAAGCGATGTTGGTGACCCTGAGTGCCAGTCGGGCGGTTACCGACGGTCGGATCAAATGCTCAGATTCCGCTCTTGCCCGGCCGCCGTCGGAATCCTCCCCCGGCGCCGGAGTTGATCGGTCACATAAACGGGCGCAAAGGGTTGCCGGACTGCGGCGGAGCGCGACGACCTGGCCGGGTGAGCGCGGGCGACCCACCAGGCGGCCCGGCCTGGGAACAGGCGAGGAGACAACCGTGAACTTTTGCGCCGGGTACGGCATCACACGTGGGGACGGGCCGGTGCGGCGCGGTGGTCGGACAGAGACGGACGGGACGGCGACCGACCGGCGACAAGCAGCGACGAGGGCAGGTGAGAGCAGTGGACGAGCCGAGCGACCCGGACACGAGGCGACGGTGGCGGACCCGCCACGACGGCGCAGCCGGGGACCAGGACGAGGACGAGGACGCGCGGCCGCCCGCCGAAGGGTGCCGCCGCCCCGGCGTTCAGGCCTCCGACGTGCTTGCCGCCCTCGCACTCGCCATCGGCGTCGTGCTGGGGACCGGCACCTGGCGCGCCTACCTCGCCCATAGCATGGCGCCGGAGGGCGAGGAAACGGCCGAGAGCCAGGGGCGGGCCCTGGCCGGGCCGAAGGAAGGCACCGGGCCGGCGAGGGTGACGGCGAACGCCGCCCCCGCGCACCGCTCCGGTGTACACCACTTCGGAACGCGGCGCCCCACGCGAGGCGTCATCCACCCTGCCCTGTGACGCGCGCTGTCCGGCGGCCGCTTCGCGGGCCCGGGCGCGCGGGCCGCCACGCGGCGGTTCGAAAAGAGGCGGCGGCGGTTCGCAAGACGCGGACCCGTGATGAACTTTCCTGTCGTGCCCATCATCAGACTGTGTACAACGGAAGAGCCGGGCGGAGGGGACTCGGCTCTCCGTATCAAGGGGACGCTCGCGCGGAATGATCAGGAAGTGACGACAGTGAGAGAACAGCAGCAGCACGCGGCGCGGACAAGCGGCCGGGCCCAACCAGCAGCCTCCGGGCGACGGCGCGTCGACCGGAGCACACGCCTGGCAGCGGTTGCCGCGGTGGGGGCTGCCGCAGTGCTGCTGACCGGCTGCGGGAGTGAGGGGTCGGGGTCCTCCGCGCCCAAGAAGGTGGCCGGAGAAGCGGCACCCGCACCCGCCGACTCCCCCAAGGACTCGTCGAAGAAGCGGAACACGTCCCCCTCGTCGTCGTCCGATCCACACGGCGGCGGCGCCAAGGACGACGACGCGCCGCCCGCGTCGTCGGACGACAAGAACGAGGACTCCGCAGGGGCGACGGGAGGAGGCTCCGGGGGCGGGGCGGCCGACTCCGGCTTCTGCAAGACCCCCGGGCTCGCGATGAGCACCTCGAGCGGCATGGCCGAGGGCACCCTTCTGGTGAACCTCAGGAACACCAGCTCCGCCACCTGCACCCTGCGGGGCTTCCCGGGGGTCGACCTCAAGAGCAATGCGGGCTCGTTCAACGCCGCCCGCAACAACACCGCACCCCCGACGGTCACGCTCCAGCCCGGCCAGACGACCCGCTTCACCCTTCACTACCCGCGCAACGACACCGGCGGCAGCGGTGTGACCGTCACCAGCCTCGTCGTCACCCCGCCCAACGAGACCCAGTCCAAGACCCTGCCGACCAGCATCAATCTGCCGGTCTCCGACAGCCCCACACCCCCGGTCACGGTCGGCCCCGTCGGCGCCGGCAAGTGACTGCCGGCGCCCAGTCCCTCCACCCGGGCGGCAGTTCTCACCGGGCGCGTGTGTCGGCCGCCGTCCCGGGCAGCCGCCGGGCGCACACGCCCGCTCCGGTCACCAGCACGGCCAGTCCGCCGATCACGAAGATCCCGGTCCACCCCAGCCGGGAGATCCGCGCGGTGTCGCACACACGGGTGCGCCAGGCCAGCGCGCTCTCGTCCCACTTGTCCTCGCCCCAGCGGGCGGGCCGCAGCACCGAGCCGCAGGTCACCGGCGAGCGCTTCGCCAACTCTCCGTCCGCGGCAGCCGGAACACGGGCCTCGATGCCGGTCGCCAGCGACAGCACGGCCGCGGCCAGGAACACGGCGGTGACGAGCAACCAGATGAGCAGAGGGTGTCTTCCGAAGGGGACCCGCCAGTGCGAGGGCGCCCGGATCTCCTCGCCGTCGAGCCGCATGCCCGCTCGCTCCGCACGAGTCGACTTCTCGAGGCGCCGCATGAGCCCCCCAGCACAGCACGAACAGTTCCCGGAGCCTACTGCACCGCGATCCGCGGAGTGTCCGGCCACCCGATGGCGCCGCCGGTGCGAGCGACGCGGTGCGGTGTCCGGATCGGCGGCTCAGCGGGAGGCGTGCGCGGCCCGGTCGAGGAGGCGTCGCCACACCCCGTAGGAGATCGCCTCCTCGGTGGGACGCAGCCCCATGCGGTTGCAGTGCATGTGCAGCAGGGCCAGGACGATGTCGCCGCGGTCCGCCTGGAGTTCGCCTCTCCCCTCCAGCTCGGACATCTGGCGGGTGAGCCGCTCCGCGGCCGGGCGCCACACGGCGGCGGTCCGGTCGAGCAGTTCACGGGCCGGGCCGTCTTCCGCGCGTGCGGCCCACAGACTCCGCCCGGCCGTCCGGTACAGGCCGCCGCCGGAGTTGCGCGACGCCGCGATGCGGGCGAGAGCGTGGCGGGCCTCGGGTTCGGGGATCAGGGAGGCGCACAGCCGGTCGAGGGTGAGGGTGACCAGCGCGGCACGTTCCTGGGACGCGTCCAGGCCCAGGTCCGGCAGTCCCGGCAGACCGGTCCCGGAGCGGCGCAGGTGCCCAAGAAGCTGGACGACGGCCGCGCTGTCCTGCCGGAACCATTCCTCGACGTCGGCGATCAGTTCGGGACCGCCGTACCGCTCGACCTCTCGCTGATAGCTGACGAAGGTGTGGTCCGAGATGTGTCCGCCCTGGGCGAGGTCGTAGGCCCAGGCGGTCACCTCGCGCAGGACGTCCGCTCGCGCGGCCTGATCGGGCACGAAGAACCGCACCCGCAGATGGGGGGCCGGATCGCCGTAGCGCAGGAAGAACGGGGCGGCCACGCCGTACTGTTCGGACAGTCGTCCGGCGAGGCCGGCCAGGCCCACGCCCAGCAGCGCGTCGTGCGCGTCCGGCTCGGCGTAGAGCTTCACGGCGAGCCAGTCGCTGCCGACCCGCTTGATCCGTGCCCCGGGATCCTCGGCGGCTTCGCGGACCGGGCGGGACCGCACATGCCGGGCCACGGGGCCCGGGTCCTCACCGGTCCGTACGAGGGGCACCACGATCTCGGAGGCGTACACCTCACCGGCGGCATCCCGCAGGAAGCCCTCGTCGGGCGCGGGCAGGACCTCCTCCAGGACGATCCCGTCCTCCGGAGCCTGTTCCAGGCTGTCGCGCAGCTCACGCAGGGAAGGAGCGCTGGTGAGATCGAGCAGCAACGTGTTGTCGTTGCTGGCGATGTTGACCAGGCGGGGCACCATCCACCTCTCGGCCCAGGCGCCGACGGCGTCGGCGAACGCGGCCAGTCCGACGCCGCCGCCGTCGCCGTCGGAGGGGCTGCCGGACGGTGTGAGCTCGCCCGGCCGCAGCCGCCACCGCGCCCGGCGCAGCACCAGGTTGCCCCGCTCGACACGGGGCAGGAACGGCATGGTCCAGATCAGACCTTCCCAGCTGAACCACGAGACCGTGCTGGAGAGGGACTCGGAGACCTCCAGCAGGAACCGGCACGGGTCCGGCGCGCCCGCCCAGGTGAGCATCGTGCGATCGGTGACGTGCAGCCGCCGGCCCAGGGTGCGGCTGCGCAGATAGAGCTTTCCGTCGGCCACGCCGACGAGGACGTCGTCCAGCCGGATGACATGACTCTCGTCCCGGCCCGGCGTGACGTTGACCGGTAGTTCCCACGTGTGCGTGGTGGGGCGGATCAGGACGTTGATGGACCGGGCGTCCTGAGGGAGGGAGGACAGCTCGGCGCAGACGGCGTCGCCCTGCCGCTGCTCCTCGGCGGCGGCCAGCTCCCGCAGCGACGCCCGGGTCCCGTCGTCGAGGAGATCGTGGAAACGGGAGAAGGTCCGACCGCCCATCCCCACCCCGGCGGTACCGCAGACACCGCGCCAGTGATCACGACCGGGCCCCGGTGGCAGCAGGCCCAGGTGCAGATCGAGGACGGGCATCGGCGGCCGGTGGTCGTCCTCGGCGGCCGAGGCCTCGGCGAGCTCGTCGAACAGCCGGTCGTCGAGCTGGACGCTCAGCTCCCGGCGGGCCAGGGCCCCGGTGACCAGCCGGGTCAGCACGGCCTCCCGTGACGACCCGTCCGGCACCTGAGGCCCGTCCGCGGACTCAGGGACGACACCGGGCAGCGGGTACGACCGTCCCGGGGAGCGGTATCTGCGCGGCGGGCCGAGGCCGGTCTCCGGGGTCAGCGCCTCCAGCAGGGGGATCTCGGAGCAGTGGCCGTACCGTTCGCAGAACGCGTCGGCGTACTCCTTGAGATGCGGCGGGTAGCGGTCCTCGGCGCCCACCCGCAGGAGCACATGGGCGGCCTCTTCGGCCAGGTCGGCCACCGGCCGGGGAAGGGCCAGCGGCGCGTCGAGGTTCAGCGCCGAGTCGAGCTGGAGGGTCGGGCCCCTATGACCGCCGATGGCATCGGGCATCGGCGCGCTCGCCGTGCCGAGCAACTCCGATGCCGGGATCTCGCCCTGGTTGAATGCGCCGATCGCCGCCTCCATACCGTCGACAGCGCGCGCGACGGCGGGGTCGGTGACGGGCGGCAGCACCGAGCGGAGCAGCGAGTCGGCCCGGTCCGTCCGGCCGGCCGGCGGGACGAGCAGCCGGGGGCGCTCGGCGGTGATGAGGATGTCGCTGTCGAACAGGCCCTCGATCAGCGTGGTGATCCGCTCGGCACCGGCGTTCGGATAGGCCTCGGTGAGCGCGGCGGTGAGGTCGCCGAGCGTCGTCGGGGTACGGGTGAGGTCGAGCACGGTCCGTATCGGCGCGGTCAGCCGTACGCTGACGGAGCGTCGGCCCTTGGGCGTGGCCCGCCCCTCGCCGTCGTTCGCGCCGGGGAGGGCGGGTTGCGCCCTGTCGTTGAGCCCATAGCCCTCGGCGGTGGACAGCCACACCCGGCCGCGGGCCACATGGAGCAGATCGTTGCGCCGCACCCGCAGATCGCGAGGGCGCTCCGCGCCGAAGGCGAGCCGCTTCACCAGATGCATGACCCACCCGGAGTCCGCGCGTGCGCGGGCCCTTCCGATGGCGCCGTGCCCGAGCCGGGTGCGCTGCTCGGCACCGAACACGCCGGTGGCCACGCCCGCGAAGAGGCCGAACGGTGTCGAGCGGAAGCTCATCCGGTTCAGGTAGCGGCTGAGGCCGCGCACCGCCTTGCGCCGATTCTTGCCGGTGAGACCGTCGAACCGCTCGACCGCGTCCGCCAGATGAGGCGAGGCGGCCCGCACAGCGTCCGGGACGCCCGGGGTCCACCACAGCTTGAGGAGCTGATCCGCGTAATCGTCCTGCCAGGCATCCGTGCGCACGGCGTCGACATCCGCCATGGGCAGCGACCTGAGCAGTTCGAGCATCGGGCGTGCGGGCAGGGCCGGCGCCCTGAGCATGAAGAACCCGCAGGCCCGGTAGATGTCGGCGCCCTTTTCGTTCATATCTCCCCCGCTCCTCGATCCCCGTTCGGTGCCGCCCCGCTCCCGCCCGGCCCGTACCCGCTCGGGGGCCTGGGGGTCAGGAACAGCACCTCGTCCCACTCGGCCGCCGCGTCGGACACGGCGCCCAGAAGGGCGAGCAGCACTCCGGCCGCACCGGTCAACAGGCCGGCGTTGTGCTCCTGCCGCCCCCACGGGTCGTAGTCGGGGAAGAGATAGGGGTGGTCCGGGTCCGCGTACGCGCACATCCGCGACAGGAACTCGTCGTGCATGCGCCGCAGATCCGGCAGGCCGGTCTGTGCGGCGGCGCGACCGTAGATGGTCACCAGCCCCGCCAGCCCGTGGCACAGCGTGGGCGAGTTGAGACGCTGATCCTCGGCAGGGGTGCGTTCGAGGCCGAGGAGCGTGGCCACCGCGAGGTCGGTCGGCTCCGGGTCGCCGCAGGCCGCCGAGGCAGGCAGCAGGGAGGCTGCGATGCCGGGCGGGCCGTAGCACCACGCGCTCCTGGCCGGTACCTGCTCAGCGTCGGTGTCGGGGCGCCCCGTGTCCGGGTGGGGCAGCAGAAGGTTGGCCCACGCCGGATAGTTGAGGCCGTCGATGCGCAGCGCGTCGAGCATCCGGGCGAGGTCGCGAACTCCCTGCCGTACTCGGCGCGACCGTGCTTCTTGCCCCGCGCTGCCGACCGCGCTGCCGACCGCGTTGGCGGCGTCGGGACGGCAGAGGGCCGCGAGAATACCCGGCGGCCCATGGGCGAATCCCAGGTTGTAGACGCCGTCGGGAAAGTTCTTCACATATCCCGGAAGGGGCGTCGGCTGTCCGTCGGGGCCCGGAATACTGGGGAAATGGGCGGGCGCGCAGAACCACCTGAGCGTGCCGCCGTCATCCTGGGACAGCTCCACCAGGTAGTCGACCAGGCGGCCCGTGGCCTCCCCGACCGCGTCCGTCGCGCGCCCGCCGAGGACACCCGCCGCCTTGGAGAGCGCAGCGAGCCAGCCGGCCGCGCCCCCGATGACGTCGTAGTCGTGCGAGGCGACGCTTCCCGCGGCGGTGTCGAGCTTGATCGCCAGCGTCTGCCGGGCGAGCTGGTCCGTCATCGTGGCGAGCGTCGGAAGGTAGCGCGGCTCCACTCGGGCGTACTCGGTCACCGCCCAGACGACACCCGCGGTGCCGAGGTACAGACCGGGCGCGTGCAAGGGCGCGGCGGCACTCGCCTCGGCGGTGCGGCGCAGTTGGAGCCGGCCGGCTTTGAAGTAGCGGTCGTCGTCGAAGACTTCGGCGGCATATCGGAGGGCGAGCGCGATGCCGGGGGCACCGTCGGCGAGATCCGCCTTCCCTTCGGCTTCCCCGGCCGATTCCATGAGCCGGTCAGCCACCTCGCGAGCCAGACGCAGAACCTCGTCGTCGGTCACTTTCCCCGCGGAACGGGACTCCATAGCGCGGCCGTTCCCTCTCTCAGCCCTCTCGGCCTTCTCAGCGAATCTCAGCCTTCTCGGCGAACGACCATACGGAGGGCTCGGAAATCCCCTGTGCACGGACTGCAGGGCCCTCCGCGTGGCTCGCCATGGATGTGCGTCACATCAGATGTGGCGTGTCAGCAGCACCCGCTGAGCGTGTCGGTGCACAGCGATGTGCGCGACGTCGCGCAACCGCCGTTGTCCGTGGCAGCGGCGGAACTGGTCGAAACCTCCGCGTGGCCAACACGCAGGTCGAGGGAGAATTCGTCTTCCAGCAGGTCTTCGCTCATTTTGTTCCTTCCGAATGGAAGTCAGCACGGACTTCCCTGTGACATCGACGCGTATGAACGCCGGACATCTCAGGGACTTCTGGAACGTAGTGGAGCATCATGAGCAGCGTCAACACATCTGTCACAGCTGCCACTTGAGGTATTCACCGCCCTGCGGGGAGCCCGCAACAGCGCTGAGTACCAAGACGTCGACAGACCGAGACGATTGCCAGTTCAGCCGACCGTGACGGCAGCGGGGAAAGCGGAATTCCACCGTGTTGACGTATCGGTATTGTCCCTTTTTGGAAGGATTGATATGCCGAACTGCTGCTGAAGTGAAATTTAGTCGGCCGTCTCGCTGTGCGGCCTGCGCGTCGAGCACGCCCCCGTGGGTCTTGCCGAGGCGGTCGAGCACCCACCGGGCAGTCGCCGCCCGGCGCGCGGCTGCGGGAGCTCGATGAGAACTGCACACGATGCGGCGATGAGTTTTCCCGTCCCGGCCGGTCCACCGTTCGTCGAGTGATCACAAAACGCGAAGCAGGGGGAGCGACATGAGCCAGTTGCTGCGGGTCCAGAACTTCACCGTCTCAAGCGACGGGTTCGGCGCCGGCGAGGGCCAGAGCCTCGAGAAGCCGTTCGGCCATGCCGATCCGGGAACCTTGCTCGCCTGGGCCTTCGCCACCGACCACCCACCCGTCAGCCGCTCCGGACCCGCCGGCAGCCGAGGCCTGGACGACTACTTCACGCGGGACCACCCCCGCAACATCGGCGCCGAGATCATGGGCCGCAACAAGTTCGGGCCGCAGCGCGGGCCCTGGCAGGACCACGAGTGGCAGGGGTGGTGGGGTGACGAGCCCCCGTTCCACACGCCGGTCTTCGTCATGACGCACCACAAACGCCCGTCGTTCACGCTCTCCGACACCACGTTCCACTTCGTCGACGACGACCCGGCCACGGTGCTCGCCCGGGCGAAGGAGGCGGCGCAGGGCCGGGACGTCCGGCTCGGCGGTGGGGCCACGACCATCCGGCGGTTCCTCGAGGCCGGCCTCGTCGACACCCTGCATGTGGCAGTCGCCCCGACGAAGCTCGGCTCCGGGTCCCGGCTGTGGGAGTCCCCCGACGAGCTGCTCGACCGGTTCCACCGAGACGTCGTCCCCAGCCCGAGCGGCGTGACGCACCACCTGTTCTGGCGCAAGTGAGCCGATCAGCCGTCGGGGCACGCCAGACGTTGCCCCGGAACTCCACCCCAAAGCTCTGACCTGCAAGAATGCCAGATCTTCCCACTGCCGCCGGCACGGGATCCGCGAGAGAGTGCCGGACGGGCTGAAATGCGGCCCGTCCGGCAGGACCGGGGCCTTCGGGGCGGGGGCCTCCGGGAGCAACGGGTAGGGCCGAGCCCCGGCAGTGCCGGCCTCAGCGCAGTCGGACCGGCAGTTCCTGGTAGCCGTTGATGCCCAGGGACGGCACCCGGGAGGCGGGCCGCCCCGTGAGAGCCACTCCCGGGAAGGCAGCGAAGAGCCGCTGCAGGGCGATCTCGGCTTCCAGCCGGGCCAGCGATGCACCGGGGCAGCGGTGCGGGCCGTAGCCGAAGGCGAGATGCCGGGAGGCGTCGGCGCGGCCGGGAGCGAAGACCTCCGGATCACCGTCCGGGAAGGCGTGCGGGCAGCGCTGAATGGCCGACAGCGGCACCAGTACGGCCTCTCCCTTGCGGATCGTGTCCCCCTCGACGTCCACGTCGTCGAGTGCGTAGCGGAACATCACATGACGAGTGGGCGACTCCCAGCGCAGCGCCTCTTCCACGATGCCGGGCCACGGGTCCTCCCCCGCGTCCTGCCGGGCTCTCGCGGCCTGGAGCGTCTCGGGGTGGGTCAGCAGCCCCTTGACGGCGTGGCAGATCAGATTGGCCGTCGTCTCGTGGCCGCCGATCACGGTGGTCACGAGGTTTCCGATGACCTCCGCCTCGCTCAGCTCCCCCTCGTCCATGGCGGTGACCAGGTCCATGGTGAGGTCGTCCCGGTCGCCACGGGCGCGCTTCTCCTCGATCAGTGCCAGCAGCGTCGCGGGGAAGCGGTGGGAGACCGTCTGCTGCACCTCTTCCGCGCTGGCCTCGGAGTTCAACGCCGCCGCCGACAGCTCGTGCAACTCCTTGCGCAGCGTGCCGTCTTCGGGTACGCCGAGCAGTGAGCAGATGACATCCAGCGGCAGCGGCAGCGCGAACCCGGCGAGCAGATCCGTCTCCTTCCCGGCGGGGACGGCGGCCAGCCCCGCCAGCAGACGGTCGGTAATGGCCTCGATCTGAGGACGCAGCGCCTCTACGCGGCGGGGCGAGATGGCGCGCTGGATGGGGAGCCGCAGCCGGCGGTGGGTCTCCCCGTCGGTGGTGAGCAGGCTCTTGCCCTCCACGATGAACAGCAGCGGCCAGTCGGCGGGTATCTCCCCGCGTGCGTGCGCGCCCCAGTGCTGGATGTCCTTGGAGAAGCGGGGGTCGCCCAGCACCAGGGCACCCGCCTCCCGGGTCGTCACCGCTTTGGCCACCACGCCACCAGGGAGCGCCACAGTGGCAACCGGCCCTGCGGCTCGGAGGGCTGCTCCTTCCGTTCCGTGGAGATCGGCCGGGGCGGGTTCGAGAGAAAGCGGTGCTGTGCGGTCCACTGCTGTCCGTTCGTGGGAGAAGTCGGCGGATAAGGGAATATCACGGGAAGCGCAGTGGGTGACCTGGCCATATACGGAAGGTCCCAGGTGAGGCTCTCCTTGGGAACGGCCAGCCGCATGCCCGGCAGCCTGTTCCACAGCACTTCGAGCCCCGTACGGACGATGAGCGTGCCCAGGTCCGGTACCGGGCAGCCGTGGGAACCGGCGCCCCAGGCCAGATGCGACCTGTTGGTGCGGGAGACGTCCCAGCTGGTCGACATCATCATCGGGTCACCTCCGGTCGCAGCGAGGCAGATGATCGCCATGTCCCCGCAGTTGACCGGATAGCCGCCCAGCGTGGTGTCCTGGGTGGCCCAGCGGCCGATGAGGTTCTGGACGGGCGCGTTGACCCACATGACGCGGTTCATCGCCTCTTCCATCTGACAGCGCCCGGCGATGACGTCGGAGTTGAGCTCCGGGTTGGTCAGCAGCTCCAACACGGTGTTGCAGATCCAGGTGTTGCCGGCGCCGCGCCCGCAGACGATCTGCAGCCATACGTCCTCGCTCAGCTCGTGAACATCCAGCTGCTGCTCCATCTGCCGGTTGTAGTGGTGCATCCAGGAGATGAGGTCGGGCCCCGGGGCCCGCTGCTTCTCCTCCACCAGGGCCCGCATCCGGACGTCGAGATCCGCGGCGGCACGGTGGGCCCCGGGACCGCCGCTGAGCATCTCGTGAATGGCGGTGCCGGTGGCCAGCGCGCTGGCCTCGTCCATACCCATCAGCCGCATCATGACCAGCAGCGGCAGCTGGAGCGCGTACTGGTCGAGGATGTCGGCCTCGTTCCATTCCCCGGGCCCTTCCGCGGGGAAGAACGAGGCGATGAGCTGCTCCGCGAGGTCTTCGATGAGGGTGCGGGTGAACAGCAGGTCGATCTTGGCCAGCGCCTTGTTACCCGGACTGGAGAGGCGTGAGTGCTCCATGCCCTCGGCGTAGAGGCGGCTGCGCCGGTAGGCGATCTGGGGGATCAGCGGGTGGTCGGGTAGCGCACCTTCGGCGAAGTCGCGGTACCAGCGGGAGTCCCGCGTCCACACATGGCCGCGGTTCTGGAGAATCTCCAGCTGGTAGGCGTGATCCAGGACGAGGTACCCGCGGAAGGCGCCGGTCTCCTCCAGGGTGACAGGCGCCACAGGACCGAAGGTCTTGCGCAGACTTTGGTAGTACGAGAACGGGTCGCGCGCGAAATCCTGGCCGTAGAGGGGGGCACTACGTGCCGGCCAGGCAGTACGGACATGCGGCCAGGGATCGCCAAGCGCAGTTCTTGAGGCATGAGTTGGCACGGCCACATCCTCCAGGGCAGTACTCACCTGAGGCAACTGTGACTGGAGGGGCAGAAGGTACTTCTGTGCTCAGAGGCCCGGTTCGACAGCGCCTTCCTCACCAGGCCATCAGAAGTACTCCACAGACCTTCCGAAGATAAGGGGGCGCACCGCCTCGGGAGGTGAAAGGTGAACCCGGGAGGTAAGGGGCGGCACCCGCAGCCCCCACCTCCCGCTGGCATCCGCGCTACCTCGCGGAGCGCAAACCCCTCAAGGGGCCAGCTCCTTGGTGATGCGGTCCAGCACCAGCGCCGAGGGCTCACGTGCCCGCTCCTCCCAGGCGAAGGACGTGGACATGCGCCAGCTTGTCGCCCAGTACCGCACCATGGCCGCGATGTCGGCGCCTACCTGCTCGGGTCCGGAGAGGTGGAAGGCGTGGGGGCGCAGTACCAGGCAGATCGTCCAGTCGCCGGCGAGCGCCTGCAGCCGGTCGACGCCATGCTCCCAGGCGCCCGGTGACGAGACATCAGTTCCACCAGCGACCATCCAGCGACCGGAATCCCGGCGGGGTGGGCCGGCATCGGACCCACCCCACCTGACCTGCTGGTTTGACCAGTCGCGGACGATCAGCTCTCCGTGCGCGCTACACGTTGAAGCGGAACTCCACCACGTCGCCGTCGCGCATGACGTAGTCCTTGCCCTCCATGCGGGCCTTGCCCTTGGCGCGGGCTTCGGCCACGGAGCCGGTTTCCAGGAGGTCCTCGTAGGAGATGACCTCGGCCTTGATGAAGCCCCTCTGGAAGTCGGTGTGGATGACGCCGGCGGCCTCGGGGGCTGTGGCGCCCTTCTTGATGGTCCAGGCGCGGGCTTCCTTGGGGCCTGCCGTGAGGTAGGTCTGCAGGCCGAGGGTGCGAAAGCCGACGTGGGCGAGGGTGGCGAGGCCGGGCTCTTCCTGACCGACGGTCTGGAGGAGCTCGAGGGCCTCGTCCTCGTCCAGTTCGACGAGGTCGGCCTCCAGCTTGGCGTTGAGGAAGACCGCCTCGGCGGGGGCCACCAGGGCGCGCTGCTCCTCCTTGAAGCCCTCGTCGGTCAGCTCGTCCTCGTCGACGTTGAAGACGTAGATGAACGGCTTGGTGGTCAGCAGGTGCAGCTCGTGCAGCGGCTCGGCGCGCTCGGTGCCCTGGGCGAGGCCGGCGGAGAAGAGGGTGCGGCCCTCCTCCAGGATGTCCTTCGCCTCCTGGACGGCCTTGACCTGCGGCTGCTTGTCCTTCTTGACCCGCGCTTCCTTCTCCAGCCGGGGAAGGACCTTCTCGATGGTCTGGAGGTCGGCCAGGATCAGCTCGGTGTTGATCGTCTCGATGTCGTCCTTGGGCGAGATCTTTCCGTCCACGTGTACGACGTTGTCGTCCTTGAACGCGCGGATGACCTGGCAGATGGCGTCGGACTCACGGATGTTCGCCAGGAACTTGTTGCCCAGGCCCTCGCCCTCGCTCGCGCCACGCACGATGCCGGCGATGTCGACGAAGTCGACGGTGGCGGGGAGGACGCGCTGGGAGTCGAACAGCTCGGCGAGCTTCCCCAGCCGGGGATCGGGGACGCCCACGACGCCGACGTTCGGCTCGATGGTGGCGAACGGGTAGTTGGCCGCCAGCACCTCGTTCTTGGTCAGGGCGTTGAAAAGGGTCGACTTGCCGACGTTCGGCAGGCCGACGATTCCGATCGTGAGCGACACGTTGCGACTACTTCCCGTTGCCCCTGGCGGGGGTTCTCCATAGTGGGGTCTCTGCGCGGACAGACGGCCCGGAGGCCGACCACCCAGTCTACGGGCGCCCGCACCCGCGCTGCCGGGCCCTGCCCGGAGCCGCACAGTGCCGGTTCGGTGGTATTGGCGGAATCCGCGTGTCCATGACCTCGCCTGCGCCCCTACAGCACCTACCGTGGCCAGGTGGAGCAACGCAGCGCGCGCACGACCCAGCACGATCCGTACGAGCGGTACGGTGCCGCTCCCCCGGGCAGCGGCACCGACGGGGGCGGGGCCGCCGTCCGGCACAGCCCCCGGCTCCCGCACCCGGCCGCACCCGCGCCCGCGGACCCCAGGGCCCAGGCGCATGCCCCAGCGCAGGCGGGGCCCTCGGCCGGTGCGAGCGGCGCCGCATCGAGAGCCGCCCCCCGGCGGGCGGCTTCCCGGCAGACGGCGGACCGGCGGTCGACCGACCGGCAGTCGGCCGACCGCAAGCGGACGCCGCGGCCTGGGACGGCCCGGCAGGCACCGCGGCTGACGGGGCTGGGCGTCGGAGTGTTCGCCTCGCTGCTGATGGTGCTGCTCGGCGGTCTGGTATCGCTGATGCCCGGCGGGGCGCCCGCGTTCTACGGCATCGGTTTCCTGCTCGTCGCCATGGCCGCCGCGGTGTGGGTACGGCCGGCGGAGCTGTTCGCCGCGCCGGTCGCCGCTCCCCTCGCGTACACGATCGGACTGTTCTTCGCCGGGGGCACCGGCGACGGCTTCACCGGTGTCCTGCAGAACGTCTTCACGGGCCTCGCCCTGCACGCGGTGTGGCTGTACGCGGGCACGCTGGCCGCCACCGCGATCGCGCTCATCCGGAAGGGAGTACTCAGCCTGGAGCGCCGCCGTGCCTGGCGGCGCGCCGGGAAGAGCGGGTGACGGGCGGCCCCGTCGGGGTCAGGCCCGCAGCCGTTCGGCGGCCTCGGCACGCAGATCGCGGCGCAGTTCCTTGGGAAGCGAGAACTGCATGTGCTCGTCGACCGGCTTGACGATCTCGACCTCGTCCCAGCCGCGCTGCGCCAGCCACTCCAGGACGCCGTCGACCAGCACCTCCGGCACGGAGGCTCCGGAGGAGAGGCCGATCGTCTCGACACCCTCCAGCCATGCCTCGTCGATCTCGTCCGCGTTGTCGACCAGGTGGCCGTCCTTGGCGCCGTGCGTCAGGGCCGTCTCGACCAGGCGTACGGAGTTGGAGGAGTTCTTGGAACCGACCACCAGCACCAGGTCGGCGTCGGCGGCGACCTGCTTGATGGCGGTCTGGCGGTTCTGGGTGGCGTAGCAGATGTCGTCGCTGGGCGGCGAGAGGAGGTTCGGGTAGCGGCCCTTGAGCGCGTCGACCGTCTCCATGGTCTCGTCCACCGAAAGGGTCGTCTGGGAGAGCCACACCACCTTCTCGGGGTCGCGGACCTCGACGTTCTCCACGTCCTGGGGCCCGTCGACCAGCGTGATGTGGTCGGGGGCCTCGCCGCTGGTGCCGATGACCTCTTCGTGGCCGTCGTGGCCGATCAGGAGGATATCGTAGTCCTCCTTGGCGTACCGCACGGCCTCCTTGTGCACCTTGGTGACCAGCGGGCAGGTGGCGTCGATGGTGGCGAGCTTGCCGCGCTCGGCCTCCTGGTGGACGGTGGGCGCCACGCCGTGCGCGGAGAAGATGACGATCTCGCCCTCGGGTACCTCGTCGGTCTCCTCGACGAAGATGGCGCCCTTCTTCTCCAGGGTCTGGACCACGTACTTGTTGTGCACGATCTCGTGTCGCACGTAGATCGGAGCGCCGTACTGTTCCAGCGCCTTCTCCACGGCGATCACCGCGCGGTCCACGCCCGCGCAGTAGCCACGGGGGGCCGCGAGCAGGACGCGGCGGCGGCCCGGAGCGGTGGATTGCGGAGCGTCGGCTTCCGGTGCGTCGTCGGGCCTGCGGTCGGGCGAACCAGTCATGGCTCCATCGTAAGGGCCGTACTCGTGTCCTTCCGGGGACCACCGGGAGCGTGGAAGCGCGGAGGACGCGCGGTCGCGCAGCGCGCACGGGGCCAGGCGTGTGTCCGCTGCCGACAGGTGTGATCTGCGGCAAGCTGGCTCCATGCCTTCAGCTCGCTCGCACACAGCCGACATCCTGGGAGGCGGACCGGGCGGCTCCCTGCGGCGCAGCCTGTCGCTGCGCGACCTGATCGTCTACGGGCTGCTGTTCATCGCGCCGATGGCGCCGGTGGGGATCTACGGTGCGCTGGACGCGCGCAGCCACGGTGTGGTCCCGCTGGTGTACGTGGTCGCGACGGTGGCCATGTCGTTCACGGCCTACTCGTACGCCCGGATGATCCATACGGTGCCGCAGGCGGGCTCCGTGTACGCGTACGCGCGCGTGGGCCTCGGAAACGGCCCCGGCTTCGTGGCCGGCTGGATGATGATGCTCGACTATCTGCTCATCCCGGCTGTCGCCTACCTCTTCTCCGGGATCGCCATGGCGCAGCTGGTGCCCGAGGTGGACCAGTGGATCTGGACGGCCATCGCGATGGTGGTGACAACAGCGCTCAATCTCTCGGGCGTACGCCGTGCGGCAGTGGTCGGTTTTCTGGTGCTGGCCATGGAGATCCTGGTGCTGCTGGTGTTCGTCGTCGCGGCACTCGTCGTCCTGGCGCAGGACGGGCCCCAGCGCGGCTGGCTCTCGCCCCTCACCGGGGACCGCGCCTTCTCGATGACGGCACTGCTGGGCGCGGTATCCGTCGCGGTGCTGTCCTTCCTGGGCTTCGACGCCATCGCGAACTTCGCGGAGGAGGCGGTGGGCGGCAAGGGGAACAGCGCCCGGCTGGTCGCCCGGGCACTGGTGTGGTGCCTGCTGGTGACCGGTGTGCTCTTCGTGCTCCAGACGTATCTGGCCGCGCTGCTGTCCCAGGACTCCTCGCGCCATCTCGCCGAGAACCCGGCCGAGCAGGGGGCTGCCTTCTACACCGCGACCGAGTCGGCGATCGGGGGCTGGCTGGAGACGACGGTGGCGGTCAGCAAGGCGATCGGCGCGGCGTTCGCGGCGCTGGCCGGGCAGGCGGCGGCCTCCCGGCTGCTGTACGCCATGGCGCGGGACCGGCGGCTGCCGCGCTTCCTGGGCAGCGTCGGGCTGCGTACCGGAGTGCCGGGGCGGGCGCTGCTGCTGAGTGCGGTGCTGACGATGGGTGCCGCGGTGTGGGCCGCGCGGTCCGCCGACGGTCTGGACCGGCTGGTCTCCATCGTGGACATCGGCGCTCTGTTCGGTTTCGGCATGCTCCATCTGTCGGTCATGGGCTACTACGGGCTGGGACGGCGCGGGGGTGGGCGGCCGGCGGCCGAGAGCGGACAGGCCGGGGGCGGACAGGCCGGGGGCGGACAGGCCCAGGGCAGGCAGGCAGGGGGCAGCACCGAAGGCGGCGCAGGAGGCAGTGCCGGAAGCAGTGCCGAGCGGCATCGGATGAGCGTGGTGTGGGACTGGGTGGTGCCGCTGGTGGGGCTCGCAATCGTCGTCGCGGTGATCGTCACCGCCAACCGTGAGGCGCACTGGGTGGGACTGGTGTGGCTGGTGATCGCACTGGTGGCGCTGGCAGTGCTGCGCCGCCGGGACAAGCGGGAGGCGGCGGCCGACTGACCCGCTCCGGAGGCTCCCGGCCCCCGGGTGGGCAGGGTGGGGCTGTCGGTGGCAGGGCCTAGCCTTCTCGCATGGCTCTCACCACGTCCGCCGAATCCCCGATCCCCGTCAGCGAGGTCTCCCGGCTGATCCGCGGCTGGATCGACCGGTTGGGCGCCGTCTGGGTCGAGGGACAGATCATCCAGCTCTCCCCCCGACCGGGCGCCGGAATGGTCTTCTTGACCCTGCGCGACCCCTCCCGCGAGGTCTCGCTGAGCGTCACCTGTTTCCGCCAGGTGTACGACCAGGTCAAGGACGTCATCAGCGAGGGCACCCGGGTGATCGTCCACGCGAAGCCGGAGTGGTATGAGAAGACGGGACGGCTCTCGCTGCGCGCCGCCGAGATCCGGCCGGTGGGTGTGGGCGAGTTGCTGGTCCGGTTGGAGCGGCTGCGCAAGGCGCTGACGGCCGAGGGGCTGTTCGCGGCGGAGCGCAAGAAGCGGCTGCCGTTCCTGCCGCAGCGGATAGGGCTGATCACCGGCCGCGCCTCGGACGCCGAACGGGATGTGCTGCACACCGCGCGGGAGCGCTGGCCCGCCGTGCGCTTCGAGGTGCGCAACACGGCGGTGCAGGGCGCCTACGCGGTCCCGCAGATCATCGAGGCGCTGCACGAACTGGACGCCCGCGAGGACGTGGACGTGATCATCGTGACGCGGGGCGGCGGCGGGATGGAGGATCTGCTGCCGTTCTCGGACGAGCGCCTGGTGCGCGCCGTCGCCGCGGCACGCACCCCGGTGGTCTCCGCGATCGGGCACGAGGCGGACTCGCCGCTGCTGGACCTGGTGGCCGACCTCCGCTCCCGCACGCCCACCCACGCGGCCAAGGACACCGTTCCCGACGTCGGCGAGGAGCACGAGCGGGTGCGAGCGCTGCGGGAGCGCGCCTGGCGAGTGGTCAACGGGCTGCTGGACCGCGAGGAGCGCGGCCTGGCCGAGGTGATGAGCCGACCGGCGATGGCCGACCCGCACGTCATGGTGGAGGACCGCGAGGAGGAGATCGCGGCGCTGCTCGACCGCTCCCGGCGCGTGCTCGACCACCGGCTGGCCCGCGCCGAGGACGCACTGACGCACACCCGTGCCCGAGTCGTCGCGCTGTCACCGGCCGCGACGCTGCAGCGGGGCTACGCGGTGCTGCAGCGGGAGGACGGCGCCGTGGTGCGGGACGCCGCCGAGGTCGCGGAGGGCGACCGGCTGCGGGCCCGGGTGGCAGAGGGAGAGTTCGGTGTCGCTGTCGCACCCCCCGCATAGGCTTGCGGGCATGACGACGGAAACGGAAGGTCAGGCGGCCGGGAGCGGCCCGGCGGCCGCCGCGGCGGACGCGGCGGCCGACGCGTCCCAGGCGGAGCTGGCCACGGCGGACGCGCTCAGCTACGAGCAGGCGCGGGCCGAGCTGGTCGAGGTCGTACAGCGCCTGGAGTCCGGCGGCTCGACGCTGGAGGAGTCACTGACGCTGTGGGAGCGCGGCGAGGAGCTGGCGGGCATCTGCCGTGCCTGGCTGGAGGGGGCACGGGCCCGGCTGGACGCGGTGTTGGAGGAGGAGGAAGAGGAAGCCGCGGAGGAGGACGAAGAGGAGCGGTGAGCGGGAACCGGTGAGCGGTGGGACAGGGGCGGGAGGGTGTTCGCCAGGACGGCACCCCCGGGCGGCGGGTCCGGAGCCCGGACCGGGGGCCTTTGTTCAAGGTTGAACTAGTGCTGGTTACACTTGCCTGACCACCCTGTACGTCGTACGAAAAGGCAAGGCACCCGACCATGGCTCTCGCCCTCGACCCCGCAGCCCAGGACCTCCTCTTCCGTGAGGCCCGTACCGCCAACACGTTCACGGACGAGCCGGTCACCGAGGAGCAGGTCCAGGCGATATACGACCTGGTGAAGTACGGGCCCACGGCGTTCAACCAGTCGCCGCTGCGTGTGACGCTGCTGCGCTCCTCCGAGGCCCGCGAGCGGCTGCTGGCGCACATGGCCGAGGGCAACGTGCCCAAGACCCGCACGGCGCCGCTGACCGCGATCCTCTCCTACGACCTGGACTTCCACGAGCGGCTTCCCGAGCTGTTCCCGCACGCCCCGCACATCAAGGACGCGTTCTTCGCCGAGGAGAGCGCGCGCGAGGGCGCCGGTGCCCTCAACGCCACGCTGCAGGCCGGGTACTTCATCCTCGGCGTGCGCGCCGCCGGGCTCGCGGCCGGGCCGATGACCGGCTTCGACCCGGAGGGCGTCGACAAGGAGTTCTTCGGCGACGGCCGCCAGCGCGTACTGCTGGTCGTCAACATCGGCAAGCCGGGCCCCGACGCGTTCGCCCCCCGCTCGCCCCGGCTGTCCTACGACGACGTCGTGACCTCCCTGTGAGGCGACGACCTGCCGGCTGCCAGCCGCACGGCTGACAGCCGGCCCACAGACGGCCCCCCGCGCACCCCCCTCGCGCGGGGGGCTTTCGTTTCTCGAGGGTCCAGAACCGGACCGTCCCCTTCGCGCCCCTACGCTCCATGGCGACCATGGGGCCGGACCATGGCGACCGCCGTGGGACCCGTCTACTCGGCTGCGGGCTGTGCGGAACCGCTCCCGTCGGGCTTCTGGGAGTTCCCCGGCTTCAGGGACTTGGCCTCCAGCGCTTCGGCGAGCTCGCCCAGCTGCCGGAAGCTCGCCGTGCCCGTGACCACCGTCACCGACTTGCCGTCGGCGGCGGGCCGCACCAGCGCGTCGTACTTCTGGCCCTGGTAGCGGGTCCACTCCTCGCCCGCGACGCGCTGCTTCTTCGACGTCTTCTCGGCACCCTGTGTGACGTCGTCGATGAACCGGACCGGCCGCTCCTGGTCGCTCTGTTCGACGGCGGCGTACTCGTTGTCCGGCGTCATGAAGCCCAGGTGCCAGACGGAGCCCTTGGGGCCGTCCGCCGTGTAGCGGACGGAGGTGGCACGCCACTCCTTGGACAGCCCCTGCGGTGCGGCCACCGGGTACGGTGCCGCGCGCCGTGCCGATGCCAGCTCCACGCGATAGCTGACCGACTTGACCGGGTCCTTGTTCTCGTCGTGCGGGATGAACAGGTAGATGACCCAGGCGGCGAGGATGATCACCGCCAGCGAGATCACCATGTCACGCACGGCCTGGGCGCCGCGCTTCTTGTCTGCTGCCACGCCCCCATCGTCCCTTATGCCGGTCGGCGGCTTGCGTGAGGGGGCGGCCGGTCCGGTGCCGCCCCTGCTGCTGCGGCGTCGCCTCCGGCCCTCCACGCCGCCGCCTCGGCCCTGCTCATCCGTGGGCACCCCTGCTCAGTCTGCGACGTACAGGTAAAATCTTGCCCACCCTCGCCGAATCGGCACAGCTCGCGTCGCCGTAGTGGCCGTCCAGAGTCGCCGTACAGAAAGGTGTGTTCCGATGACTGAACACAACCACCTGCCCTCCCCGCTCGAAGTCAGCCCGGAGGCCCCGGACCGCAACCTGGCGCTGGAGTTGGTGCGGGTCACCGAGGCGGGGGCGATGGCGTCGGGCCGCTGGGTCGGCAAGGGCGACAAGAACGGCGCCGACGGGGCGGCCGTCAAGGCGATGCGCACCCTCGTCTCCACGGTCTCGATGAACGGCGTCGTGGTGATCGGTGAGGGCGAGAAGGACGAGGCCCCGATGCTCTACAACGGGGAGCGCGTCGGGGACGGCACGGGCGCCGAGTGCGATGTCGCGGTGGACCCGGTCGACGGTACGACGCTCACCGCCAAGGGCATGGGCAACGCCGTCTCGGTGCTGGCGGTGGCCGAGCGCGGCTCGATGTTCGACCCGAGCGCGGTCTTCTACATGGACAAACTGGTCACGGGTCCCGAGGCGGCGGAGTTCGTCGACATCACGGCACCACCGGCGGTGAACATCCGGCGGATCGCCAAGGCCAAGGGCTGCGGGGTCGAGGACGTCACCGTCGTCGTGCTCGACCGCCCGCGCCACGAGGGGCTGGTGAAGGAGATCCGCGAGGCGGGCGCACGGATCAAGTTCATCTCGGACGGCGATGTCGCGGGCGCCGTGATGACCGTGCGCGAGGAGACCGGCGTCGACCTGCTGCTGGGCGTGGGCGGCACTCCCGAGGGCATCATCGCGGCCTGCGCGATCAAGTGCCTCGGCGGGACGATACAGGGCAAATTGTGGCCCAAGGACGACGAGGAGCGGCAGCGCGCGCTGGACGCGGGCCACGACCTGGACCAGGTGCTGTTCACCGACGACCTGGTCGGCGGCGAGAACGTGTTCTTCGTCGCCACCGGCATCACCGACGGCGACCTGCTGCGGGGCGTCCACTACCGCGGCGAGCGGGCCTTCACGCAGTCGCTGGTGATGCGCTCGAAGTCCGGCACCATCCGTCAGATCGAGTCCGTGCACCGGCTCTCGAAGCTGCGCGCCTACAGCGCCATCGACTTCGACCGCGCGCGCTGAGGGCGGCGCCGCTGGAGCCGGTTCCGGCCGGGGGCCCGCCCGCTGTGGGCTCCGCTCCCGGCCGGCGCCGTGCTGGCCGGGCCCTCACCCGGTGGGGCCACCCGGGGCCCGGGTGCGGTCGTGTCGCGTTCGCGGTCCCGGTTGCGCCCAGCCGTTCCGCCTCGTGGAACGGTTGCCCACAACCGGGCCGAGTACCCCGCCTTTACGCGGCCGCGGCCTGTGCGGCGCGGCGGCGACGGGAGAGTACGACGCGGCGTTCGGCGGCGGTGAGGCCGCCCCATACGCCGTAGGGCTCGGGCATCACCAGGGCGTGCTCGCGGCACTCGACCAGGACAGGGCAGCGGGCGCAGACGCGCTTGGCGGCCTGCTCACGGGAGAGCCGGGCGGCCGTGGGCTCCTTGGAGGGGGCGAAGAAAAGGCCCGCCTCATCGCGGCGGCAGACGGCGTCCGCGTGCCAGGGGCCCGCTTGATCATCTCGCTCAGGCGTTCGCTGTACGGGGATGGTGGCGGCGGCCTGCAGGGACTGATGCGGCGTGTGCAGCACGGTCTGCTCCTGACGCGACGACGGAGGTTTGTTTCCCCTTCACCCGTCTTGCGGCGCACAGCAGTCCACGTTCCCCCACGGACCCTCTCGGGGAGGGCCGGCTCGCGAACTCTCGCTGTGCGCAAGACGATGCCCGAGCCCTACCCGCTGTACGCGCCGGTATGCATTGCGTGTAGTCCGATACGCGCCCAGGCGTACGCTCCCCAGCGCGCGCAAAACCTTCGGTGCGCCCGCGTACTCACAGCTCCTTGCGGAACCGGTCGCGCAGATTCTGAATGACGCGGCCGCGCTTCGGTTTGGCGTCCACACCGCCGAAGATCGCGGCCCCCTCCACCAGCACGACCGGCGCGGTCGGGTCCGTGGAGTCGGTCACCTGGACGTCGAACCCACCGAAGATGCCGGCACCCTTCTGCTGCAGGGTGACGTTCTCCGGGACCCGGATCTCGATTCCCCCGAAGATCGCAGTGGCGTTGATCTGCACATGCGGGTGCTCGAACAGCGCCTCGGTCAGATCGATCTCGATACCGCCGAAACAGGCGAACGCGTTGATCTTCCGCGGAACCCGCCAGCGCCCCTTGCGCCCGGTGCCGCTGAAGATGGCGACCAGGTTCTCCTTGGGGCCGCTGCCGTGCATGGCATGGCTGGAGGTGTGGGAGGCGGCGAAGGTCGCGAACGAGGTGCCGTAGGAGCGCTGGCCGCTTCCGCCCGGCTGCCCGTCACCGTCCTGCGACCCGACGGTGCCCGAGCGGCCCGCCGGCAGATCGCGGACGAGCGGTTCCAACTCGCCCATCGTCTTGGCCGCGTAGGCGGCCTCGACCCGCTCGCTGTGCTCCTCCGCGTCCAGCCTGCCCTCGGCAAGGGCCTCGCGGAGGATGTCGGCGACCCGGTCCCGGTCGGCGTCCGAGGCACGGACAGCGGCCTCCGCGGCAGGAGCGGGCGCGGCCGCGGGCTTCGGGGACCGCTCGGCGGACGGCTGCTTCTGGAGCGAAGTGCGCGAAGAGTCTTCAGTCACAACAGCAGCCTACCCAAACGCGATAGATCGCGACTACCCCCGCAGCCGCCTCTTGCGGGCGGGTTCTACGCTGTGAGGCGCGCTCCCATCGTCGAGAGCCGGGCTCTTGTCGTCGAGCATCGTCGAGAGTCGCAAGTGTGAGAGGAAGAGTCCCCGTATGTCTGCCAGCTCCCAACCGGCCAGCCCGGAGTTCTCCTACACGGATCTGCTCCCCACCGGTGCGGACCCCACACCGTACCGCCTGATCACCAGCGAGGGCGTGAGCACTTTCGAGGCGGACGGGCGCACCTTCCTCAAGGTGGAGCCGCAGGCACTGCGCAAGCTGGCGGCCGAGGCCATCCACGACATCCAGCACTATCTGCGCCCCGAGCACCTGGCACAGCTGCGCCGGATCCTCGACGACCCCGAGGCCAGCGCCAACGACCGCTTCGTCGCCCTCGATCTGCTCAAGAACGCCAACATCGCGGCGGCGGGCGTGCTGCCGATGTGCCAGGACACCGGTACGGCGATCGTGATGGGCAAGCGCGGCCAGCAGGTACTCACGGCGGGCGGCGACGAGGAAGCGCTCTCGCGCGGCATCCACGACGCCTACACCCAGCTCAACCTGCGCTACTCGCAGATGGCTCCGCTCACCATGTGGGAGGAGAAGAACACCGGCACCAACCTGCCCGCCCAGATCGAGCTGTACGCGACGGACGGCGACGCCTACAAGTTCCTGTTCATGGCCAAGGGCGGGGGCAGCGCCAACAAGTCCTTCCTCTACCAGGAGACGAAGGCCGTGCTCAACGAGGCGAGCATGATGAAGTTCCTGGAGGAGAAGATCCGTTCGCTGGGCACCGCCGCCTGCCCCCCGTACCACCTGGCGATCGTCGTCGGCGGCACCAGCGCCGAGTACGCGCTCAAGACGGCCAAGTACGCCTCCGCGCACTACCTCGACGAGCTGCCCTCCTCCGGCTCGCCCTCCGGGCACGGCTTCCGGGACAAGGAGCTGGAGGAGCAGGTCTTCGAGCTGACGCAGAAGATCGGCATCGGCGCCCAGTTCGGCGGCAAGTACTTCTGCCACGACGTACGCGTGGTGCGGCTGCCGCGGCACGGCGCCTCCTGCCCCGTGGCCATCGCGGTCTCCTGCTCCGCCGACCGCCAGGCCAAGGCGAAGATCACCGCCGAGGGCGTCTTCCTGGAACAGCTGGAGACCGACCCGGCGCGCTTCCTGCCGGAGACGACGGAGTCCGAGCTGACCGAGGGCGCGGGCCCGGACCTCGAAGCTGTCAAGATCGACCTGTCCCGTCCCATGGACGAGATCCTGGCCGAGCTGACCAAGCACCCGGTCAAGACCCGGCTGTCCCTGACCGGCACACTGGTGGTCGCCCGCGACATCGCCCACGCGAAGATCAAGGAGCGGCTGGACGCGGGCGAGGAGATGCCGCAGTACCTCAAGGACCACCCCGTCTACTACGCGGGCCCGGCCAAGACGCCCGAGGGGTACGCCTCCGGCTCCTTCGGCCCCACCACGGCCGGTCGGATGGACGCCTACGTCGAACAGTTCCAGGCCGCCGGCGGCTCGAAGGTGATGCTCGCCAAGGGCAACCGCAGCAAGCAGGTCACCGACGCGTGCGCGGCGCACGGCGGCTTCTACCTCGGCTCGATCGGCGGCCCGGCGGCCCGGCTGGCCCAGGACTGCATCAAGAAGGTGGAGGTCCTGGAGTACGAGGAGCTGGGCATGGAGGCGGTCTGGCGGATCGAGGTGGAGGACTTCCCCGCCTTCATCGTCGTCGACGACAAGGGCAACGACTTCTTCGCGGACCCCGCTCCCGAGCAGCCGTTCGTCACCTCGATCCCGGTACGCACCGGATCCTGACGGCCACCGGCCCCCGCGGTTGCGGGGGCGCTCCCGGCACCCCAGGGCTAGGATCCTGCTTCTGACGGGTCGTGGGGCGGGGGGTGACCGGTGGCCCCGGATGGGACGGACGGCACGCCCCGCTGGGGGAACCGGATCGACGGCGGCACGTTCGGCACCGTCATCCAGGCCGAGCGGATCGACGCCGTGCACATCCACGTGCACGAGGAGACCGCCGAGCCGCCCCGGTCGCCGCTGCGCCTGTTCGTACTGGCGGGGCTGTTGCTCTGCGTCAGCGGCGGGCTGTGGGTCGTTCAGCCTCTGGTACCGGACGCGGTGCTGGCGGAGCAGCGGCGGCTGCCGGCGCTCGCCGCGCTGTTCGCGGCCCTGTCGGCGGGTGTCGCCGCAGTCGGCCGGATACGCGACCGGCGGCGGCTCACCCGCCCGCGGGCCACGCACTCCGCGCACCGGCTGGACCGGGCCGCCGAAGGGCTGGCCGAGGCACTGGTCCGGCAGTACGGCAGACAGGACCAGCTCGCACTCGCTCCGGTGCACACCCCCACGCCCATTCCCGTGCGGTGGACGGCCGCCGACCCGCTGGTCACCGATCATGTGCCGAACGTGGTGGGCGCCCCGGCCCGGCACGACCTCCCGGCCGGGGACGACGCCGTCGCGGGCGGGCTGGAGACGGAGGGCGAGTTCGCGGGAACGGCGGCGTTCTTCACCTCGCTGCCCAGGCAGCGGCTGGTCATCCTGGGAGCACCCGGCGCGGGCAAGACCGTGCTCGCCTACCGGCTCGCTCGTACGCTCCTGGAGGCGCGGGGCCCCGCGTCGGCGGCACCCGTCCCGGTCGTCCTGCCGCTGGCCTCCTGGAACCCGGGTGGCGGACGGGGGCTGTGGCGCTGGGCCGCCGAGCGGCTGTGCGCCGAGCACCCGGTGCCGCTGCCCACGGTCGAGGTCGCCCTCGACCTGATCGAGTCCGGCCGTGTCCTGCCCGTGCTGGACGGCTTCGACGAACTCCCGGACTCCGCGCAGGCGTACGCGCTCCGGCAGCTGCGCACCAGTCTGACCAGCCACGCGCGCTGCGTCCTCACCAGCCGCACGGCCGAGTACGCCCGGGCGGTGGAGGGGGCCGCCCTCCCGCTGCCCGGTGCCGTGGCGGTGGAACTGTGCCCGCTGACCACGGACGACCTGTGGCGCTATCTGCCCCGTACCAGCCGCCGCACCAGCCGCAGCGACCCGGCGCACACCAAGTGGTCGCCGGTACTGGAGCGGCTTGCCGACGCCGACGACACGAGGCGCGAGACGCGGGTGCTGCGCCGGGTACTCAGCACCCCGCTGATGGTGGCACTCGCCCGCGTCGCCTACAGCGAAACGGACGCCGACCCCGCCGAACTGCTCGGCGCTGGACGCTTCACCATCCGGCAGGCCGTCGAACGGCACCTGTACGACGCGTTCCTGACCGCCGCCTACGCGGACGCCTCGGGTGCGAGCGCGGCGAAGACACGGGAGCACGCCTCCTTCCTGGCCGCGCTCACCGGCCGCCTCGGCGGGCAGGAGGTCGCCTGGTGGCGGCTGGAGGAGGCACTGCCGACCTGGCTGCGACGGCTGAGCGTGCTGCCCGCCGCTCTGACGGCGACGCTCACCGTGTCCATGGCGGACTTCAGCGCGCCCTGGTGGGACCGCTGGGTGCCGGTACCGCTGTGGGCCGGATTCGGGCTGGGACTGTGCGCGTACGCGACCGCCAGGTACGGGGGCAGCGCCGCGCGGGCCCCGCAGCAGGTGCGGCTGCCACGCCCCGCGGACGTGCGGCAGGCACTGCGCTGGACGGCGGTGGGGAGGCTCACCGGCTGGACCCTGGGCGCCGGCTGCCTGGTCTACCTGCTGGCGCTGGCCGGCGAACCGGGGCAACTGAGCCTCGCACTGCTGCTGTACGCCGTCTTCTTCGCACGCTCCGTGGCCCGCTGGTGGCTCGCACGGGCCCGGCCGCCCGCCGATCCGGAGACGGCGTCGGAACCCGCCCAACTGCTGCACCGGGACCGGCGTACCACGCTGGCCCTCGGCGCGGCACCCACCTACCAGCCTGAAGAGATCCCTCTCGTGTGGGCCGCCCCCGTGCTGATGCTGGGCCTGTGGCAGCTGTCCCTCGGACGGGACGTGGTGACGGCCGGGACGTGGCTGGTGACCGCCGCCGGGACCCTGCTGAGCGGCTGGCTGTGCGAGATCGCCACCTCGGCCTGGGGCCGTTACACCCTCGCCCGCATCTGGTTCGCCGCGACCGGACGCCTGCCGTGGCGGCTGATGGACTTCCTCCGCGAGGCGCACGCCAAGGGCGTGCTGCGCCAGGCGGGCGGCGTCTACCGCTTCCGCCACATCGAACTGCGCAACCAACTGGCCGCCGACGTCCCCGCTCCGCGGAAGCCCCGTCACCGGTTCCCGAAGCTGGCCGAGGCGGCCCAAAACGGGGTCGTGGGCCTGGCCGGACTGCTCCTTTGCACCGCCGTGGTCCCCGGCGTGCTCGCGACGGGCCCCGCTCCGGGCCCGTATCCGGTGCCCGGCTCCGTCTGCGCGGCGCTGCCCACCGAGGTGCTCGACGCGCTGATGGACGATCCGCGCCGGGTCGCCGACGGTGACACCTGTGCGGCGGGTGAGCAGGCGCCCTTCCGGCCGGAGGTCCAGGTGCGGGTGCGGGTGCAGGCCCTGGCGGGCGATTGGACGGACAGCGGCCCGGCCAAGGCACGCCGGCGGTTCGCGCTCCTGATCGGTAGCGAGCGCAGCGCCTGGAAGGTCCGGCGGGCGGGAACGGGAGCCGCTCAGATGTCCTTCGACGCCGCACCGGCCCCGGCCGACCAGGCGGTCCGGGTGGTGACCGTGACCCGATTCACGGACACCGGACGCCCCGCCCTGCGGCAGGCCCGGTACGCGGCACGCGACGGGAACCTGCTGGTGACCGTGGAGTTCGCCGAGGAGTTCGCCTCCCGGCGCAGGGTCGCGGCGGTCGCCGAGTCGCTGCTGCGCCGGGCGCTGGGCCGCACCGACGCCCGGGACCTGGCGGACATCCCCCGCACCGAGGTACCCAAGACCTCCCGGCTCGCCCGCTACCGGCGCTCCGAGCAGCGCCTGTACGGTGCGGTGTGGGGCCGCGCGGAACGCTCGTTCGTCTGGAAGTTCTCCCTCTTGGCCCTTCCGGTGCGCGCACCGAAGCACATGACGTGCACCTGGGCCCCGGAGGAGAAGGACCACGTGCGCACCTACAACTGCGAGAACGCCACCTCTCCGCCTCCCACCTATCCCGCCGCCACCGAGCCGCCGGGCAACGCCCCCTGGTTGCGCCTGTACGCCGCCGAGCTGTCCTGCGGTGCCAGCTGCGGGGACAAGGAGGTCCGCGCCTTCGTCCGGGAGCGCCCCACCGGGAAGAGGCAGGGATGGCGCCGGGCCTCCGACGCCCTCTACTCGGTCCGGCGCACCGACGACGAGTACGAGCTGCGCATGTGGGGTGAGTACCGGTACGGGCACGGCGAGCGACGGCAGATCTGGCTGCGGGTGCGAGTGCGGCCCGAGCATGCCGAACTCGCGCAGAAGATCGTCAACAGTGTGTACACCCAGGCCGGCGGTGGCCGGTGAGTCGCGCTGCCGCAAGCCGCACAGGCCCCGACCGGTGCGGCGGGGCGGGCCTCACAGGTCCTGCATCGTCCGGTGCAGCAGGCAGAACTCGTTGCCCTCCGGGTCGGCCAGCACCGTCCATGAGGCGTCCGGGGGCTGGCCGACGTCGACCCCGGTGGCGCCCAGTTCCAGCAGGCGTCGCAGCTCCTGCTCCGTGGTACTGCCGTCGGCACGCAGATCCAGGTGGAGACGGTTCTTTCGGGGCTTGCGCTCCGGGACGGGCAGCACGTCGATGCCCGGCTGCGCCGGGTCGGCCGGGCCGATCTCGATGCCGCCCTCGGACTCGTCCCTGACCTGCCAGTCCAGCACCCGGCACCAGAAGTCCGCCACGGCCGGCGGATCCACGGCGTCGATGCACAGCACCGCGATACGACTCGTCATGGGACGGACCCTAGCCAGGAATGCGACCGGGATACGGGATGCTGAACCGCACGGAGGTGTAGACGATGACCGACAGCACCAGCGGCACCAGCAGCGCCGCATACCGGATCGAGCACGACTCGATGGGCGAGGTACGGGTGCCCGCGCACGCCAAATGGCGGGCGCAGACGCAGCGGGCCGTGGAGAACTTCCCCCTCAGCGGGCAGCGGCTGGAGCGTGCGCACATCGAGGCGCTGGCCCGGATCAAGGCGGCGGCCGCCACCGTCAACGCCCGCCTCGGGGTCCTCGACCAGCGGCGGGCCGACGCCGTGCGGGAGGCGGCCGAGGAGGTCGCCGAGGGGCGGTGGGACGAGCACTTCCCGGTCGATGTGTTCCAGACCGGCTCGGGCACCTCGTCCAACATGAACATGAACGAGGTGCTGGCGACGCTGGCCACCGAACGGCTGGCCGCCTCGGGCGGTGAGGCGCCCGCCGTGCATCCCAACGACCACGTCAACGCCAGCCAGTCGTCCAACGACGTCTTCCCGTCCTCCATCCACATCGCCGCGACCGCCGCCGTGACCGCCGATCTGATTCCGGCCCTGGAGCATCTGACGGCGTCGCTGGAGGGCAAGGCGGGCGAGTTCGCCGATGTGGTCAAGAGCGGGCGCACCCATCTGATGGACGCCACGCCGGTGACGCTCGGCCAGGAGTTCGGGGGCTACGCGGCCCAGATGCGGTACGGGGTCGAGCGGCTGCGTGCCGCGCTGCCCCGGCTCGCCGAACTGCCGTTGGGCGGTACGGCCGTGGGCACCGGCATCAACACTCCGCCCGGCTTCGCCGCCGCCGTCATCGAGGAGGTGGCCCGCTCCACGGGGCTCCCGCTGACCGAGGCGCGCGACCACTTCGAGGCGCAGGGCGCCCGGGACGCGCTGGTGGAGACCTCCGGACAGCTGCGGACCATCGCGGTCGGGCTCACCAAGATCTCCAACGATCTGCGCTGGATGGCTTCCGGGCCGCGGACGGGGCTGGCGGAGATCGCACTGCCCGATCTGCAGCCGGGCTCCTCGATCATGCCGGGCAAGGTCAACCCCGTCGTCCCGGAGGCGGTGCTGATGGTCGCCGCGCAGGTCACGGGGAACGATGCGACGGTGGCTGCGGCGGGCGCCGCGGGCAACTTCGAGCTGAACGTGATGCTGCCCGTCATCGCCAAGAACCTGCTGGAGTCGGTGCGGCTGCTGGCCAACGCGGCGCGGCTGCTGGCCGACCGCACCGTCGACGGCGTCACCGCGAACGTGGAGCGGGCGCGCCAGTTCGCGGAGTCCTCCCCTTCCGTGGTCACTCCGCTCAACAAGTACATCGGCTACGAGAACGCGGCCGCCGTCGCCAAGACGGCCATGGCGCAGCAGCTCACCATCCGCGAGGCGGTACTGGCCGCCGGCCATGTCGAGCGGGGTGAGCTGACGCTGGAGCAGCTGGACGAGGCCCTGGACGTCCTGCGGATGACGCATCCCTGAGGGGGCGGCACTTCCGGTGGCACTTCTCGGGCGCGTTCCGGGCTGTCCGGCGGAACCGAGGGTTCCGGGCCCGTTGTGGGCGCGCTGCGGCGCAGCTCACGGCGGGCCGGTGGGTCGCGCACCTAAGATCCCGTCATGACAGCGGAACAGGCGGCGCCCCCGCACCGGTGGCCCACAGGCACCCCGATCCTGTGGCGCTACCGCGCCAACGGCGGCGCGTACCCCCACATCTGCCGTCCGGTCACCGTCGTGCGCGACACGGCCGAGCTGCTGGCGGTGTGGATGGCGCCCGGCACCCTGTGTGTCAGGCCCGAACTCGCCGACGGCACCCCCGTCCACCACGAGCCGCTGGCCACCCGCTACACCAAGCCGCGCCGGGTCGCCTTCACCCGCTGGTTCGGCATGGGCGTGCTGAAACTGGCCCGGCCGGGGGAACCGTGGTCGGTGTGGCTGTTCTGGGAGCGCGGCTGGCTGTTCAAGAATTTCTACGTGAACCTGGAAGAGCCCCGGCTGCGCTGGCCGGGCGGGGTGGACTCCGAGGACCACTTCCTGGACCTCGAGGTCGGCCCCGACGGCCGTTGGGAGTGGCGGGACGAGGACGAGTTCGCCCAGGCGCAGCGCGCGGGGCTGCTGGACGCGGAGCAGGCCGACCGGATCCGCGCGGCGGGGCGGCGGGCCGTGGAGGCGGTACGGTCCTGGGGCTCGCCGTTCGCGGACGGCTGGGAGCGGTGGCGGCCCGACCCGGAGTGGCCGGTGCCCGCGTTGCCGGACGACTGGGACAGGCCGCCGTTCGGTGGGCAGGACAGGCCGCCGTCCGGCGCGTGTCTGCACCGACCTCCCGATGCCCCTTGATACGCCCCCATACTGCAAACGTAGGATCAACGTCCGTAAACGTACGCTGCACAACTCCCCTCACCCCCCGGGGACTTGACCGGCAGCCAGGAAGGAGCCCAGCCGTGAGCAGCTCTGCGGGTTTTGGGGCTAGCGGGAGATCCGGGGCAGGTGCCGGGGCATATGACGGATTTGACCGTACGAACATCGACCGTTCGGGCCAGTCCGAGGCGTTCGACGCCATCGGGGACCGCTACGACGAGGCGTTCCCGCACAAGGAGGGCCAGATCGCCTGCGCCGCCTGGCTGGCCGACCGGCTGCCGACCGGCTCCCGCGTGCTGGACGTGGGCTGCGGCACCGGACTGCCGACGGCCCGCCAGCTCACCGAAGCGGGACACAAGGTCGTCGGTATCGATCTGTCGCCCTCGATGCTGAAGCTGTGCCGCGACAACGTCCCGGAGAGCGAATGCCGCAAACTGGACGTGGCCGACCTGGAGTCGTCGGGCCTGGGCCCGTTCGACGGAGCCGTCGCCTTCTTCTCGCTGCTGATGCTGCCCCGACCGGAGATCCCGTTCGCCCTGCGGGCCCTGCACGGGCAGCTGCGTGGCGAAGCACCGCTGGTACTGGGAATGGTGGAGGCGGACGTGAACGATTTCGCCATCCCGTTCCTGGGCAACTCGATCCGGGTATCCGGCTATCTGCGGGACGAATTGCGCGGGGTGGTCCAGGACGCGGGATTCGATGTCGTAGGAGAGGACGCACGCGCGTACGCTCCTGCGAGCACGGATGTACCTCCCGAGATTCAGCTCTTCTTGCAGTGCCGACGACGCCCATAGACCGCGAGCACCCAGCGCAGGGCGTGCGCCGACGCGCAGCCCCGGATGGATGGAAACCGAACGCGTGACGGAGCACGAGAAACCTGCGGCGAACAGCACGACCGAACCGACGCACCCCGCACCGGCGGGCGGCGCCCACGACGGCACCGCCGACGCCGGCGGTCAACCGCCTCGGCGGGGGCGCGACGGCGCCCCGCCGCGACCGCGGCCGCACCCCCCGCAGCCGGGCGAGCCGGACGTGCCCGCCGGGCCGGTGCCCGACGACGAAGCGGGCAACGAGCGGTCCGAGCGGGAGCGCAGGGGCGGGGACCGGCTGCGGTTCGTCGGCGCGGCGACGCGGCGCATCGCCCGCGGTGTCGACCTGGACGAGACGGTGCTGGGCCTGTGCCGGGCCAGCGTGCCCGCGTACTCGGACGCGATCCTCGTCTATCTGCGCGACCCGCTGCCGGTCGGTGACGAGCGCCCCACCGGCCCCTTCATGCTGCGGCTGCGGCGCAGCGACCGGATTCCCGAGGACCCGCTGGCCGCGCAGGCGTTGCAGGCCGCCCAGCCGGCGGCGCCCGGCGTGCGCACGACGCAGGCGACCGGACATCCGACCCAGGCCGCCGACTACCCCGGACACAGCGCGGCCGAGGCGGCCGGTCTCTCGTTGGGAATGGTCACGGGCGCGGCGGCCGGCGGGACGGGCACGACCGCGTCCAAGCTCACCGAGGTGCGCCCGGGCGGCCCGCTGGCCGAAGTGCTGCGCGGGGTACGGCCGGTCTTCGCCGACTCCCCCGCCGCCAGCGCCGCACTGCCCGAACTCCTCGGCCCGGAGCGGGACGTGCCCGCCGGGCACCGCGCCATCCTCGCGCCGTTGCGGGGACGGCGCCGGGTGATCGGCGCCGCGGTCTTCCTGCGCCGCCCGGACCGGCCCGCGTTCGAGCCCGACGACCTGCTCATCGCGGCGCAGCTGGCCACCCACACGGCACTCGGCGTGGACAAGGCCGTGCTGTACGGACGCGAGGCGTACATCGCCGACGAGCTGCAGCGCACCATGCTGCCCGACGAACTGCCGCAGCCCACGGGCGTCACCCTCGCCAGCCGCTATCTGCCCGCCGCCGAGACGGCACGGGTGGGCGGCGACTGGTACGACGCCATCCCGCTGCCCGGCTCGCGGGTGGCGCTGGTGGTGGGCGATGTGATGGGCCACTCGATGACCTCCGCGGCGATCATGGGCCAGCTGCGCACGACGGCGCAGACCCTGGCCGGGCTGGATCTACCGCCCCAGGAGGTGCTGCACCACCTGGACGAGCAGGCGCAGCGGCTGGGCAGCGACCGCATGGCCACCTGCCTGTACGCCGTGTACGACCCGGTGGCGCACCGTATCGTCGTCGCGAACGCGGGCCACCCGCCGCCGGTCATGCTGCACCGCAGCGGACGGGCGGAAGTACTGCGGATACCGGCGGGCGCACCGATCGGTGTGGGCGGCGTCGACTTCGAGGCCGTCGAGCTGGACGCGCCGGCGGGCGCCACACTGCTGCTGTACACCGACGGGCTGGTCGAATCGCGGCAGCGCGACGTGTGGACGGGTATCGAGCATCTGCGCGAGAAGCTGGCCGCCACCGCGCGGCTCACCCGGCCCGGCGCCTCGGCCCCGCTGGAGCCGCTGTGCGACGAGGTGCTGGACATCCTCGGACCCGGCGACCGGGACGACGACATCGCCCTGCTGGCCGCCCGGTTCGACGGCATCGCACCCAGCGATGTGGCGTACTGGTTCCTCGACCCGCGCGCCCAGACGGCACGTCAGGCCCGGCGGCTGGCCCGAAGAGCGCTGGCCCGCTGGGGCCTGGAGGAGCTGTCGGACTCGGTCGAACTGCTGGTGAGCGAGATCGTCACCAACGCCGTACGGTACGCCGAACGCCCCATCACGCTGCGGCTGCTGCGCACGGACACGCTGCGCTGCGAGGTGGGGGACGACGTACCGCAGCTGCCCCGGCTGCGGCAGGCCCGCGCCACCGACGAGGGCGGGCGCGGGCTGTACCTGGTCAACCGGCTGGCCCGGCGCTGGGGCGCCACACGGCTGTCCACGGGCAAGGTCGTCTGGTTCGAGCTGCCGGTCCCGGAACCGGAACCGGAGCTGTGACCCCCTGCGCTTGGACCCGCGCCCCTTCTGCGCTTGAGAGGGCTCAGGCACCTTGCTGCGCTTGGGAGGTCTACGCGTGGGGGCACCTCCCGGACGGAGTCCGGGGGAGCAGACCTCCCAAGCTCAGCGGTAGCGGCGCAGCCGCACAGCACGGCGCAGGGCGCAGCCGCGAAACGCGGCGTCAGGCGTTGAGGTGGGCCTCGGCGTCGAGGGTGGTGGCGACCGCCTGGACGACCGCGGCGATCTTGAACGCCTCCTGGATCGTCTCGCGGTCGACGCCCGCCTTGCGCAGTACCTGCTCGTGCGAGTCGAGGCACTGGCCGCAGCCGTTGATGGCGGAGACGGCGAGCGACCACAGTTCGAAGTCCGTCTTCTCGACACCGGGGTTGCCGATGACGTTCATCCGCAGCCCGGCGCGCAGCGTGCCGTACTCCGGGTCCGACAGCAGGTGCCGGGTGCGGTAGAAGACGTTGTTCATCGCCATGACGGCGGCGGCCGACTTGGCGGCCGTGTACGCCTCGTCGCTCAGGTTCTCCTTGGCCTCCGGCTCCAGCGCGCGCAGCACGATCCCGGAGCGGGACGCGATGGCGCAGGCCAGAACGGTGCCCCAGAGCTGCTGCTTGGGCAGCTCGGAGTTGCCTATGACGGAGCCGAGGTTGAGCTTGAGGTCCTTCGCGTAGTCCGGAAGGGCCGACTTCAGTTCATCGAGCGCCATGGTTGCTCACTCACCAGCCAGCAGCTTGACCGGGTCGAGGGTCTCCTCGCCCTGCGTCCAGTTGCAGGGGCACAGCTCGTCGGTCTGCAGCGCGTCGAGGACCCGCAGGACCTCCTTGGGGTTACGGCCGACGGAGCCGGCGGTCACCATCGTGAACTGGATCTCGTTGTTCTGGTCCACGATGAAGACGGCGCGCTGCGCGAAGCCGTCCTCGCCCTCGATGCCGAGCGCGCGCATCAGCTCGTGCTTGGAGTCGGCCATCATCGGGAAGGGCAGGTCGGTCAGGTCCGGGTGGTCCTTGCGCCAGGCGTGGTGCACGAATTCCGAGTCACCGGAGAAGCCGAGGACCTGCGCGTCGCGGTCGGCGAACTCCTCGTTCAGCTTGCCGAACGCGGAGATCTCCGTCGGACAGACGAAGGTGAAGTCCTTGGGCCAAGCAAAAACGACCTTCCACTTGCCCTCGTAGGTCTTGTGGTCGATCGTCTCGAACTCCTTGCCCTTCTCCAGAGAGACACAGGCGGTCAGCTCGAACTCAGGGAACTTGTCACCGACAGTGAGCACGTACACACTCCTTGCACTTGCGGCCAGGATGCCCGTATTGCATGCATTCCTGGAGGTTGGTCACCACCACCTAACCACATGCGCCATTGATCGCGGAAATAGCCCACAGCGAGTTGATTGATCGGGCAAAACTATCGGCCGTTGCCACGGGAGTTCACAGCAGACCGGGGGCCCGGACCGGCAGAACCGGTCCGGGCCCACCTGCGGGGCGGTTCGCTCAGGCGTTCTCGCCCTGGTCCTGCTCGGCGCCCTCGACCTCGTTGGTGACGGTGGCCTGGCCCACCTTGCCGAGGATCTTCGTGATGATGTCGCCCGCCCGCACGGACTTGTCCAGCTGCGACGTCTTCACGCCGTAGGAGTCCTCCACGTTGGTGTAACCCAGGTCGCCGGGGCCGCTCTCGTGGAGGGTCGGACCGGCCTTGTTGATGAGATTGACGTCGGCCATGGCAGCCGGTGCCGAGAGACCACCGAGAGCGACGGTCAGACCGACGACGGCTGCGGCACGCGCGCATCTCTTCATTACTGACTCCTTCTTCTGCGTGTCGAGTATGTCCTGTCTTGTAGGACAATGCACTTATTCGCACTTGATGGAGTATTTACGCAATATATGGAGATGATTCACCTGTCAGGCGGCAGCACGCAGTGTGGCCTCTCCCTTCGAACCCTCGGTTGACCTGCCAGAAGGCCGCTCAAGGAGGAACGGGGGGGCGCGCCGGTCCTGTCAGCCGACTGAGAACCTGTGAGCGCGGGCGATAGCTACAGTGGCTGTGTTTGATTGGAGCGCACTATCAATGACCGCCGCCACTGTCCCCGCGCAGCCGACCCGTCCAGCGCGCGCACGCCAGCCCAGCCTCGCCCAGCTGCGTGCCTTCGCCGCCGTCGCCGAGCATCTGCACTTCCGGGAGGCCGCAGCGGCGCTCGGCATGAGCCAGCCCGCGCTCTCCGGCGCGGTCGCCGCATTGGAGGAGACCCTGGGCGTGCAGTTGCTGGAGAGAACCACTCGAAAGGTGCTGCTCTCCCCCGCCGGTGAACGCATGGCCGCCCGCACCCGGGCCGTGCTGCACGCCGTGGGCGAGCTCATGGAGGAGGCCGAAGCGGCCCAGGCGCCGTTCACCGGTGTGCTGCGGCTGGGGGTCATCCCGACGGTCGCGCCGTATCTGCTGCCCACCGTGCTCGGCCTCGTCCACAAGCGCTACCCGGACCTGGACCTGCAGGTCCACGAGGAGCAGACCGCCTCACTGCTGGAGGGGCTGGGCCACGGGCGGCTGGACCTGCTGCTGTGCGCCGTGCCCCTGGGGGCCTCCTGGGTGCGTGAGGTGCCGCTCTTCGACGAGGACTTCGTGCTGGTCACCCCGTTCGACCACCCGGCCGCCGGGCGCACGGACCTGCCGCGCTCCATGCTGCGCGAGCTGGATCTGCTGCTGCTCGACGAGGGGCACTGCCTGCGCGACCAGGCGCTCGACATCTGCCGTGAGGCGGGACGCACCGAGTCGGCCAGCGTGACGACCAGTGCGGCCGGCCTCTCGACGCTGGTCCAACTGGTGGCCGGCGGCATGGGCGTGACCCTGCTGCCGCGGACGGCCGTAAGAGTGGAGGCCGGACGCAACGAGGTCCTGCGTACCGCGCACTTCGCCGACCCGGCTCCCTCGCGGCGGATCGCGCTGGCGATGCGGGAGGGCGCGGCGCGCGAGGAGGAGTTCCGCGCCTTCGGTGACGCCCTGCGGGCCGCCATGCGCTCGTTGCCCGTACGGACCGTACTGCCGTAGGAGCACGCCCCCGCTCAGCCCTCGCGCGGCGGACGGCCCCTGCGGGGGTGGGGGCGGGCCTCCTTGGGCAGCCGGCCGGCCTCTTTGAGGGCCCGGCGCAGCAGATAGTCGATCTGCGCGTTGGTGGAGCGCAGTTCGTCGGCCGCCCAACGGGCGAGGGCGTCGTACATCGCGGGATCGAGCCGCAGCAGCACCTGCCTGCGCTGCCGGGAGCCGCCCTTCGCGTCCTTGTCCGACCGGCTTCGCGCCGCAGGCTTCCCCGCCCGGTCCCCCGCCGGCTTCTCCGATGCCGTCCGCTCGGGGTCCGGGGCGGTGTCCTCGCCCTCGCCGTCGGCCGTCACTGGTAGAGCGACCCCGTGTTCAGTACGGGCTGCGGGGAGCGGTCGCCGCACAGCACCACCAGCAGGTTGCTGACCATGCTGGCCCGGCGCTCCTCGTCCAGCTCCACGAAGTCCTGTGCGGTGATCCGGGCCAGCGCGTCCTCGACCATTCCGCAGGCGCCCTCCACGATCTGCTTGCGGGCCGCGACGACCGCGCCGGCCTGCTGCCGCTGGAGCATGGCGGAAGCGATCTCCGGCGCGTAGGCGAGGTGGGTGAAGCGGGATTCGACGACGGACACCCCGGCCGCCCGCACCCGGGCCGTCAGCTCCGCGGCCAGCTTCTCGGTGATCTCCTCGGCGTTGCCGCGCAGTGAGAGGCCGGCCTCGTCGTGTGCGTCGTACGGGTACTCGATGGCGATATGGCGGACGGCGGCCTCCGTCTGCGTGGAGACGAACTCCGCGTAGTCGTCCACCGAGAAGGTGGCCTGCGCGGTGTCCCGCACCTGCCAGACCACGACCGCGGCGAGCTCGATCGGATTGCCGTAGGCGTCGTTGACCTTGAGGACCGCCGTCTCGTGGTTGCGGACCCGGGTGGAGATCTTGGTGCGGCTCGTCAGCGGATTGACCCAGCGCAGTCCGTCGGCGCGGATGGTGCCGGTGTAGCGGCCGAACAGCTGGACGACACGCGCCTCGCCGGGCGCCACCATGTTCAGCCCCGCCATGGCGAAGACGGAACCGATCACCAGCACCACGCCGAGAGCGATCAGCACTCCGCCGCCCGCTCCACCCCCGTCCGACGCCGAGCCGCCTCCCGCGACGACGGCGCCGACGCCGAGCAGGAAACCGATCAGACCCAGCAGCAGGGCGAGCCCGCCCGGGATGCTGTGCGCTGCCGTCTCCCGCACTTCGGGTGTGGGCATCTCAGGTGCGTCCGTCGGCTGGTCAAGGCTCATCGCGATCCCCCGGTCCATTCGTTCCCGCATTATCAAAGTGCTAGCACTTTAATACGAAGGACCGGCCCCTGGCCAGTACGCGGCCAGGGCGCCGCCGGCTCCCCCGGCCCTCTCAGGACCGCACAAGAGCAACCCCGTCGCTTCTGGCTGCGTCAGCCAACGGGACCGTCATAGCCGGACGGTCCCGGCACCTTGGACAGACCTCGAGCGGGAAAGTGGGCGATGGGACAGGCAGCGGACGACCGGCTCGCACCGCCCCCACGCGCAGAGCCGCCCGAAGAGACCGAGCCGACCGGTCGGTTGGAGCCGCCCCGTTCCGGCGCACGGACCCGGCGCGGCGCACCGACCCGCCCACCCCGGGTGCCCCGCCTCGCCGGGCCACCGCGGCGTACCCGCCCGGTGGGTCGCCTGCGCTCGCTGAGCAACACGCCACCGGTGCGCCGGATACGGCGGCGCGCGCTCACCCTCCTCTCACAGCCGTACTGGGAGGCGCCCAGCTCCGCGTACGTCGTCCGGCGCTGGCCCGGCCTGACGGCGATGTGCTGCGCGACGCTGTTCTTCTGGCTCTCGCTGACGCCGTCGCTCGTGCCCCGGCCCTGGCTGCTGCAAGGGGTGATCGGCGGAATAACGGCCGCCATCGGATATGCCCTCGGGGCGCTGGTGGAGTGGCCGGCACGGCTCTGCCTCGGGCCGCTGTACCGCCGGTACCGGAGCCGGGTGCTGCGTCGGCTGCCGGGCCGGCCCGGTCCGCACTGGCGGGCGCGCGCCTGGCTGGCGTACTACCTGCTCAGCACCGGCCTTACCATCGCGGCCCTGTCCTGGAGCGCCGACGCGCAACGGGAACTGCGCCGCCTCCAGGAGATGCCGGAGACCCTGACCTGGCACTCCATGATGATCGCCCTGCTCGCCATGGCGATCTGCTTCGCGCTGGTGGCGGTCGGCCGCGCCGTACGACTCGGGACCCGGGTGCTGATCCGGCTGCTGGGCCGCTTCGTGCCGCGCCCTGTGGCCATCGTGGCGGGGCTGCTGGTCAGCGCCACCGTCGTCGTCTTCGGCACCCGCGACGTCGTCTTCGACCGCGGCATCATCGACGTCGCCGCGCGACTGGCCGAGAACACCGACAAGAGCACCAAGGACGGCATCGTCCGGCCCACCTCGCCGCTGGTCTCCGGCAGCTCCGCCTCCCTGGTGCGCTGGGACGAGCTGGGCTACGAGGGCCGGAACTTCACCGGCTCGTCGCTGTCGCCGCACCAGATCAGCACCGTCACCGGCAAGCGGGCCGTGCAGCCCATCCGGGTCTACATCGGCCAGGAGGCGGCACCGACCTTCACCTCCCGCGCGAAGCTCGCGGTACGGGAACTGGAGCGTACCGGCGCCTTCGACCGGGACGTGCTGGCCATCGCCGGCACCACGGGGCGCGGCTGGGTCAACTCCACGGACGCCGAGCCGCTGGAGTACATCCACGGCGGAAACACCGCGATCGTCGCCGTGCAGTACTCCTATCTGCCCAGCTGGGCCTCGTTCCTGGTGGACAAGGAGCAGGCCGGCCGCGCCACCCGGGCACTGGTGGAGGCGGTACGTGCCCGCTGGCTGCGGATACCGGCCGACGAACGGCCGAAGCTCGTCGTCTTCGGCGAGTCCCTCGGCGCCTACGGGATCGAGGCCTCCTTCGACGGCCCCGACGACATGCTGGCCAAGGTGGACGGCGCACTGCTGGCCGGAGCGCCCAACTTCTCCCCCATCCGCCGGCAGCTGACCGCGCACCGCGACCGGGGCAGCCCGGTCTGGCGGCCCGAGTACCGGAAGGGGCGCCACTTCCGGTTCGCGCAGTGGCCCCGCGAGGACCTCGCCCGGCCCGGTCCGGAGTCCGCGTGGAAGCAGCCGCGCGTCGTCTATCTGCAGAACGCCTCGGACGCGATCGTGTGGTGGTCGCCCGACCTCGCCCTCGAACCGCCCCGCTGGCTGCGGAAGCCGCTGGGCCCGGACATCACCGACGAGGTCAACTGGTTCCCGCTGGTCACCTTCTGGCAGACGACGGTGGACATGGCCGTCTCCTACGGCGTCGGAGCCCCGCACGGACACCGCTACGGCAACGGCTCGGTCGAGGGCTGGGCCGCCGTCGCGCCCGCCGAGGGGTGGACGCGGCAGGACACCGAGCAACTGCGGCGGTTCATGGACCAGCGCGAAGCGCCCTACTGAGCACCCTGCGACGCGCCCGGATGCGGACTGCTCACCGCTGCGGCGGCCCCGCGTCACCCGGGGCCTCGCCCCCGGGCTCCTGCTCCGGTGCGGCTCCCTCGGTCGGGGCGTTCGGCTGCGGGGTGGCCTCCCGCAGCCGGCTGAGGGTCTGTTCCTGGGCGTAGCCGCGCAGATAGCCGACGACGGTGTTGGTGACGGCGACCAGCGGCACGGCCACCACGGCGCCGGGAATGCCGGCGATGAGGCTGCCGCCGGTCACGCCGAGGACCACGGCGAGCGGATGGACGCGCACCAGGCGGCCGAGGATGAACGGCTGCAGGATGTGGCTCTCGATCTGCTGGACGGCCAGCACCACGGCCAGCGCGAGCAGCGCCGTGACGATGCCGTCGGTCACCAGCGCGACCACGACGGCGAGCGCCCCGGAGACCACGGCACCGATGATCGGGACGAAGGCGAAGAGGAAGATGAAGACGGCGAGCGGCACCGCCATCGGGACATTGAGGATGTACAGCCCAACTCCGATGAAGACCGCGTCGATCAACGCGACTATGACCGTCCCGCGCACATAGCCGGTGAGCGTCGCCCAGGCGCGCGGACCGGCACCGGCGACCCCGTCCCGGGCGGCGGCGGGGACGAACTTGAGCGTCCATTCCCAGATGCGGCGGCCGTCGTAGAGCAGGAAGAGCGTCACGAACATCGCCAGCAGCGCGCCGGAGAAGAACTCCAGGATGACGGTGACGCCCTCGATACCGGCGGTGGTCAGTTCCTTGCTGTTGTCGCCGATCCAGTCGCTGAGGTTCTGCGCGATCTCGTTGATCTGGTCCTCGGAGACATGGAACGGGCCGTTCAGCGCCCAGTTCTTCAGCTCCTGGATACCGTCCTGCACCTTGTCGGTGAGGGTGTCCAGGTTCTCCATCACCTGCCAGACCACGAACCAGCCGACCAGACCCATGATGACGAAGCCGCCGATGAAGGTGATGGCGGTGGCCAGTCCGCGCCCCAGGCCGATCCGCCGCAACCGGGCGACGGTGGGCTGGAGCAGCGCGGTGATCAGCAGACCGGCGGAGAAGGCGATGATCACCAGGCTTATCGTGCTGACGACCTTCATCAGCACCCAGATGACCCCGGCGAGCACCAGCAGTCGCCAGCCGGCCTCGGCGGCGACCCGCACTCCCCACGGGACGGCGGCCGACGGCTCCGGCTTGGCCGCTATGGCGGGCGCGTACTGCGGGGGCGGCGGTACATAGCCGCTGCCGTCGGCGGCTCCGCCCGCCTCCGCCTCGGCCTGTGCCCGGCCCGCCTCGGTGTTGGAGAGCTTGGGGTCGATGCCGTCGGCCCTGCGCGCGGCAGCAGAGCTCCGCTCCGCTTCGGCACGCCGCTCGGCGGCCTTCGCGGCCCAGCGGCCCACGGCCGCCCTGAGCCTGTCCATGCTGCTCGTCATTCCGGTTCCTCCGCCCCCGGGCCAGTGGCTTCGCCGTGTGAGGGACGACGTTACCCGGGCCGATGGTTGCTTTCCGAACCGGAAACCTCGGCCGAAGCGCTCCTGGCGGGAAGCCGGGCACGCCGCACGGCGGTGCCCGGACATACGAGATGCCCCCTGGGCCGATCCTCACAGATCGCCACGAGGGGGCATCCCGTCCGGACTCGTCAGCCTCCGGTCGGCCGCTGCGGACCGGTGCGGCTCAGTACCAGTGGTTGGCCTGCCAGAAGTCCCATGCACCGCAGGGGCTTCCGTACCGGTCGTTCATGTAGTTGAGGCCCCACTTTATCTGGGTGGCCGGGTTCGTCCGCCAGTCGGCGCCCGCCGAGGCCATCTTGGAGCCGGGCAGCGCCTGGACGAGGCCGTAGGCACCCGAGGAGGCGTTGGTCGCCTTGTAGTTCCAGCCCGACTCCCGCGAGACGATCTCGGAGAAGCACTGGTACTGGCCGCCACCGACGATCTGCTTGGCCATCGACTGGACCTCGGCGGTCGTGTACGACGACTTCTGGGCGAAGTCCGTACGCTCGCTGGACCGGCTCGCGGCCGTCTTGAGCTTGTCCCGCTCCTTGGCCTTCTCGGCGGCCGCCTCGGCAGCGGCCTCCTTCTCGGCCTTCGCCTTCTTGGCTGCCGCGTCCTTGGCGGCCTGCTTACGGGCGGCCTCTTCGGCCGACTTCCTCGCCTCGGCGTCGGCGGCCGACGACGCGGCGTCGGCCTGCTGCGTGAGGGAGGCGGTCTGCGCCGCGGCCTGCGACCCGGCTGGTATGTCCTCTAGGAGCGTCGCCTGGGCGGCGGTGGCCTCGGCGTCACCGGACGCCTGGCCCTGGTCGGCGCCTGCGGCAACACCGACGACGGCGCCGACGGTGGTGACCGCGGTGGCGGACGCCACGGCGAATCCCCGGACCGAAATCCGAGCAGTCACACGGTTTCCTTCCAACATGCCCGCTGGGGTGACCTCGCGGACGCAATCGTGCCCCTGACACTGACCTCCCTCGTACTGGCCACGGGAGGTACTGGCCCGGTGGGTCTCCCCGACAGGAGAGCCCGCGTGGTGCTTCGGGCGGCATACGGCGCTACTGCTGTTCAGTTCTGTACTGCTTTGCGGTGTCGCACCGTTGGTGGTGCGGGTGTGCCGTATGCGGGGCCTGACAGGAACCACACCCTGCCGGAACCGGACGCGCCGAAGCAATTCCGTGTTGAGTGGGAAAGCTCACACGGCGTTTGGGGCACAGGAATCCCGGAAATAGGCGCGCGGCCGGGCCCCGTGCGGCTAAGGTGCTGTGCCCTTTGCGCACGGGGCCCGGTTCCGACGGAGCTTGCTATACGGCTTTGTTGAACATCACTGCGGAGGCCGTGCCGGTCAAACGCGGCCTTCCTCCAGCATTTCGGTCACCAACGCGGCAATCGGAGAGCGCTCCGAGCGCGTCAGAGTGATGTGCGAGAAGAGCGGATGCCCCTTCAACCGCTCGACCACGGCCACGACTCCGTCGTACCGGCCCACCCGGAGATTGTCCCGCTGGGCCACATCGTGGGTGAGCACCACCCGCGAGTCGGTGCCGATCCGGGACAGGACGGTCAGCAGTACGTTCCGCTCCAGCGACTGCGCCTCGTCGACGATGACGAACGCGTCGTGCAGCGAACGGCCCCTGATGTGGGTGAGCGGCAGCACCTCCAGCATGCCCCGGGCCACGACCTCTTCGATGACCTCCCGGCTGGTGACGGCGGAGAGCGTGTCGAAGACGGCCTGCGCCCACGGGCTCATCTTCTCCGCCTCGGTGCCCGGCAGATAGCCCAGATCCTGCCCCCCGACCGCGTACAGCGGGCGGAAGACCATCACCTTGCTGTGCTGCCTGCGCTCCAGCACCGCTTCCAGCCCGGCGCCCAGCGCCAGGGCGCTCTTCCCGGTGCCCGCACGGCCACCCATCGACATGATGCCGACCTCGGGGTCGAGCAGCAGATCGAGCGCGATGCGCTGCTCCGCGCTCCGGCCCTTGATGCCGAACGCCTCACGGTCGCCGCGCACCAGCCTGATCCGCCCGTCCGGAGCAACCCGGCCGAGCGCTTTGCCCTTCTCCGACTGGAGCACCAGCCCGGTGTGCACGGGAAGTTCGGGAGCGTCGTACGGCATGGCCACGCTCTCCGCCGTGAACAGCTCGTCGATGTCCTCACCCGGAAGGGTGAGTTCCGCCATCCCCGTCCAGCCGGAGTCGGTGATGGCCAGCTCCGCGCGGTACTCCTCGGCCAGCAGCCCCACGGACGACGCCTTGATACGCAGCGGAAGGTCCTTGGAGACCACCGTGACGTCGTATCCCTCCGCCTGCAGGTTCCGGGCGACGGCGAGGATGCGGGAGTCGTTGTCACCCAACTGGCCGTGCCTGTTCAAGAAGGCAGCCGGCAGCACGGCCGGATCCGAGTGGTTGAGCTCGACCCGGAGCGTGCCGCCCGTGTCGTTGATCGGGAGCGGCGCGTCGAGCCGCCCGTGGCGGATGCGGTACTCGTCGAGCCGACGGAGGGCCTGCCGGGCGAAATAGCCCAGCTCTGGGTGGTTGCGCTTGGCCTCCAACTCGGTGACGACGACCACGGGGAGCACGATCTCGTGCTCGTCGAACCGGTCCATGGCGGCCGGATCCGCCAGCAGCACGCTCGTGTCGATGACGTACGTGCGTCGGTCGGACTCACTGCGCTTCTTGCTGATCACCACGGTGGGACGAACCCCCTCGGATGAGGTCGGGGAGCGACGGCGTCGCGGGGGAAGAGACCGGAGAAGACCCGCACCACACGGGCCGGACTCCGGCCCTCCGCGTCCTGCACCCGGCCCGCGCGCGTCACTCCGCGCGGCCCGGAGGCATCCGTGGTGTCCAAAGGGCCTCCCGGCGACCGCGACCCGTGGAAGGGGCACGGTCGTGAGGGATATTCCCCCGCGAGTGGCGAGCCATGCAATGCCACTGCGCTCCGCCCCGCCGCCCCACCATTCACGGGGCCCCTTTTCTCTTGTGCTCCCGCACTGCGCGCCGTGCGAGCTGCGGCCCGGTGGGCTGCACCAAGCGAAGGGCAGCGCAGGGTGCTGCGCCAGGCGTGGGGCGGCGTGGGGGCGCCGTCAGCCCCCGTACCGGCGGTGCCGCGCGGCGTAGTCGCGCAGGGCGCGCAGGAAGTCGACCTTACGGAAGCCGGGCCAGAGCACTTCGCAGAAGTAGTACTCGGAGTGTGCGCTCTGCCAGAGCATGAAGCCGGACAGCCGGGTCTCACCGCTGGTGCGGATGATGAGGTCGGGATCGGGCTGGCCGCGGGTGTAGAGGTGCTCGGAGATGTCCTCGACGGTGAGGCGGTCCGCGCACTCGTCGAGGCTTATCCCGCGCGAGGCGCGGTCCATCAGCAGCGAGCGGACGGCGTCGGTGATCTCCTGCCGGCCGCCGTAGCCGACGGCGACGTTCACCAGTATTCCGTCGACCTCGCCCGCCTGCTGCTCGGCCTCCTTGAGCACCTTCTGCGTGCTGGCGGGCAGCAGGTCGAGCTGCCCCACGTGGTGCACCCGCCAGCGCCCGTCGGCCGCCAGATCACGCACCGTGTCCTCGATGATTCCGACCAGCGGGAGCAGCTCGCTGTCGGGGCGGTTCAGGTTGTCCGTCGAGAGCAGCCAGAGGGTGACGACCTCGACATCCGTCTCGTCGCACCAGCCGAGCAGTTCCTGGATCTTGGAGGCGCCGGCCTTGTGTCCCTGCTCGGTCGTCCCGCCGGCGGCCCGCGCCCAGCGCCTGTTGCCGTCCAGGATGACGCCGATGTGCTTGGGCACCTGGGCGTGGTCGAGACGGTCCTCCACCCGGCGCGCATAGAGCTTGTACACCAGGTCGCGCAACTTCATGGGAACGGCCAGCCTCTCCGTGCCGAGTCGGGATTCCCAGCACCTTACTGCCGTTCGCCCGAGCGTACGAACCGAGCCGGTCACGGGTGCGAGGGGACCCCCATGGGGGCGACAGGGGCCGGTGAGGACGCGGTGATAGGAAATGGCATATGACGCACGGCACACACCGCACCGCTCCCCCTGTCCCTGACCCCACGGCCGTCCCGTCCGACACGCTTCACCGCGCGGACCCCAGCCGCTACGACGCCATGGAGTACCGCCGCACCGGTCGGTCCGGGCTGAAGCTGCCCGCGATCTCCCTCGGCCTGTGGCACAACTTCGGTGACGACCGCGCACTGGACACCCAGCGCGCGATCCTGCGCCGCGCCTTCGACCTTGGGGTGACCCACTTCGACCTGGCCAACAACTACGGCCCGCCGCCCGGCTCGGCGGAGCTGAACTTCGGCCGTGTCTTCGCCCAGGATTTCCGGCCTTACCGCGACGAACTGGTCATTTCGACCAAAGCGGGCTATCTGATGCACCCCGGTCCGTACGGGGAGTGGGGCTCGCGCAAATACCTGCTCTCCTCGCTCGACGCCTCGCTCAGCCGGATGGGCCTCGACCACGTCGACATCTTCTACTCCCACCGCTTCGACCCCGACACCCCGCTCGAAGAGACCATGGGCGCGCTCGCCAGCGCCGTCCACCAGGGCAAGGCGCTCTACGCCGGCATCTCCTCCTACAGCGCGGCACGCACCCGCGAGGCCGCCCGGCTGCTGCGCGAGATGGGGGTGCCCGCGCTCATCCACCAGCCCTCCTACTCGATGATCAACCGCTGGACCGAGGAGGACGGACTGCTCGACGCGCTGGAGGACGAGGGCATGGGCTGCATCGCCTTCGCGCCGCTCGCCCAGGGACTGCTCACCGACAAGTATCTCGACGGCGTCCCCGAGGGCTCCCGGGCCAGCCAGGGCAAGTCCCTGGACCCGGGGCTGCTGACGGAGGAGGTCGTACGGCGGCTGCGGGGGCTCAACGCCATCGCCCAGCGGCGCGGACAGTCCCTCGCACAGCTGGCGCTGAGCTGGGTGCTGCGCGATCCCCGGATGACCTCCGCGCTCATCGGGGCCAGCTCCGTGCGGCAGCTGGAGGCCAATGTGGCCGCCCTGCGCGCAGGGCGGCTCACCGAGGACGAGCTGCGCGAGATCGACGAGCTGGCGGTGTCCGAGCCGGGCACCAACATCTGGTCGGCCAGCAGCGACGCCTGAGAAACATAAAGCGGGCCGGTCCGTGGGGGGATACGGACCGGCCCGAGGGGGGGTTCCCACCATAGCCCCTCGGGCACGATGTTCCGCACACGAACGACCGTGTCGCGCAAGCGGATCCGCCGCCTCGCCCGCCGCCGTCAGACGGCCAGCCCACCGAGGGCGACCCCCGCCATCGCTCCGAGCACCATGAAAGGGCCGAAGGCCATGGCGCTGTTGCGGCGGGCCCGCCCGGTCGCCATCAGCGCGAAGCCATAGCCGGCTGCCGACAGAAAGCCGAGAAAGGCTCCGGTGAACAGCACCCCCCATCCGTACCACCCAAGGGCTACCCCGACCGACAGCGCGAGCTTGACGTCGCCGAAGGCCACCGCCCGTGGGCTGATCACGAACAGCACGAGGAACGCCCCGGCCAGCACGAGACCGCCCCACAGCGCCCGGCGCCAACTGCCGCCCGCGTCCGGCAGCAGGGCCGCCAGCCCCAGCAGGGCGGCGGTGCCGGCCGCGAGCGGCAGGGTCAGCATGTCCGGCAGCCGCATCACCGCGAGGTCGACCGTCGCGAGCAGCAGGGCGACGGGCACGACCAGCAGCCACACCGCCAGTTCCGGGCGCAGTCCGACAGCCGCCGTCAGCCCGGCGCAGCTGAGTGCCCCCCATACGGCGGGAGCGCGCCGCCCACGTCCGTACGCCTCCTGAGGCTCCTGGCTCGCGGCGCACGCGTCGCACGTGGCGGGGCCCAATGCGCCGCGCACTCCCCCGCCCAGCGGATGTCCCTGCGGGCAACTGCGCCGCCACGGCTCCCCGGGCTCCACGGAGAGCCGGTAGGTGGCGCGTGGCAGCAGAGAGCCGGCCGCGGCACCGTAAGCGGCGGCGGCCACGATCGCTGTCCACTCCAGCAACGGCACACCGCGAGCTTACGTCGGGCTTACCCCGGGCTTACGGGACGGCTCCGTACTCGCCCGTACGGAGGGGTTCCGGAGCGATTCATCTCACACCCGGTCGGAGCATCTCGGAGCCGGACAGCGCCGACACCTGCGACGCAGCACCAACCGGCCGTCCCGGGCGCCTCGTTATCCAACTGCCGTTGTCAGTGGGGGGCCGTACTGTAGTCCGTATGACATCGACTTCCACCGGGCCCGGAGAGCCCGGACGGTCCCGGGCGACCGACGCGGGCCGTGCGCCCTCGCCGGAGCTCTCCGTCACCGCGGCCAACGAGGCGATCAGGGAGTACGTCGCGGGCCGCACCCTCTGGTCCAAGGAAGCACTCGCCGAGCTGGACCGGCTGCGCGGGCAGTGGCAGCGCGCCGTTCGTGCCGAGATGGTCAAGGCGGCGTGAGGGCCGCCGCCTTGGCCATCTCCTCTCCGTGAGCTTCCCGCTCGCCGCCAAGAACGGGGTCTCGTCACCCGCCCGTTGATCCGCAAGCATGTACGGGTGAGCGGCACGCGCGGGGGGCGCGGGCCCATGGGGAGACGGAGCGTGCGGTGCACAAACGCGGACTGTGGCGGCGATCGGAACGGGCGGAGCGCGCGCCGGAGGTCGAGTACGACAGCGACGGTCCCCAGGAGCGGGCCCGGCGCGGCAGGCGGCGACTGCTGGTCGCCGGAGCGCTGTTCGCGACGCTGATCCTCCCCAGGGTCGTCAGTACCCCCGGTTACGCGGACGGCGCGGAAGCCGTCCGGCCCTCGCCCGGCGCCACCGACGTCCCCGCCCACCCGCAGCCCTCCCCCGAAGACGGCCGAGGCCCCACGACCCCACCCGCCCCCACGCCCTCCCCTCCCGGGACCGGCCCCGGCGGCGCACTGCCCGACCCGCCCACCGGGGCGCCCTCGCCCGCCGGGCCGCGCTCCGGGACAGAGCCGGAGTCCGACTCCGCCGCGCGCGCCTTCCGTTCGGTCCGGGCAGGACAGTGCCTGACGGTGCACGGCAACGGCTCGGGGTGGAGCCGTCCGGCGCCCACCGAGGCCACCCGGGTGCCCTGCGGGGACGATCGTGCCTACACCCGGGTGACGGCCGTACGCCGCGCCGGTGCCGGCGGCGAGCCGCACCGCGCGTGCCCGACCGGGAACGGGCGCGCCACCTGGACGCACGGCGACACCACGCTCTGCATCACCCGCCAGTTCCGCACCGACCAGTGCCTGCTGGCCGAATCGAAGGGCGGCGAAGTGCGCGCCGCGCTGATGTCGGCGCCCGCGTGCTCGACGGAACCGCCCTCGGGCACCGGCAGATACGACAGGCTGCTGAAGATCACGGGTGTCCACGACGAGCCGGCCCCCTGCCGGGAGGGCGACTCGCAGGGGCACTCGCGCTACTGGACGTGGCGGATCGACGGCGGCGATCGGACCCTGTGCACGGCGGACGCCACCGAGTGACACCCCGCCGTCGTCGGCCCGCTCATCCGGTGAGGCGGCGCCAGGCCCCCGGAGCGGCCGTCGCCAGTACGACCGCCAGCGCGCCGACGAGCAGCGCGAAGGGGAGCGCCGCACCCGCCAGGACGAGGAACGGGACCGCGGAGAGCGCCGCGACGGCGCAGTAGCCGGCGCCCGCGAGGGAGAGGAAGCACTGGGTGCGGGGCGGACCGTCCACGTTGAGGCGTACGACCAGCGCGGCACACACCGCCGCCCACAGCGCGGCGCGCGGCTCCCCGAAGCTGACGGCGTCCCGCACCGCTTCGGCCGTCCGGAACCACCATTGGCCGTCCAGGGTGTCCACGAGGTGCGGGAAGTCGGCGGCGTAGTCGGGCAGACGGGCGCCCTTCGGCACTTTCGCACCGAGGGCCGCGACGTCCTGCCGTACGAACTCCGTGATCAGCAGCACCGCCGCGCCGAGCGCCTGTGCGAGTCCCGCCGGCCAGCCGACCGTCCAGCCCCGGAGCCGGGCGCCGCCGCGCGCTATGCCGTCCGGGGCGTCATCCGGGGCCTCGCCGCTCGGAGCGTCACCGTCCGTCGCCGTCGCCGTCGTCTCTCCGGTCACCGGGTCGGCTTCCGTCGCCGCACTCCCCACGCCCGAACCGCCCCTCGCTCACCGGTCGTCCGGCCCACCCGGACCGGCCCCGCTCATGATCCGGCGCCGCGAACCCGCCCGCAAGCCCGCAAGCCCGCAAGCCCGCAGCGGCGACAACGCGGAGGCGGGCGCGGGTTCGCGCGGCGGGTCAGTCCTTCTTCGGGAAGGACACCTCGACGCGGCGGTTCTTCGCGCGGCCCTCCTCGGTCCTGTTGTCGGCGACCGGATAGTCCTCGCTGTAACCCCGCACGTTGAAGCTCACCTCGGAACCCAGCCGCTGGGACAGTTCCGTCTGGACGGCCGTGGCACGCTTCTTGGAGAGCGTCTTGCCGTGCTCGTAGGAGCCCAGGTCGTCGGTGAAGCCGAAGACGTTGACCTCGGTGCTCTGCTGCTTGTCGATCTCGTCAGCGATGGTCTTGATGCGTGCCTTCGCCCCGCTGTTGAGCTTGGCGCTGTTCTTGGGGAACAGCACCTCCACCTGGAGGGTGAACTTCGTCTTCGCCGTGCTGTCCTCGCGGCGCTCCTCGCCTCCCAGATCCTCGGTCACGAACTTGATGTCCAGCACCTTGGGCTCGGCCAGCTTCGCTCCGCCGGCCAGCCGCAGCCCGTCCGCCTTCGCGTCCACCTCCACCGGCTCCTCGGTGTCCCCGATGTTGTCCGGCGGCTCGCTGAACCCCGGATCACCCGGCCCCTTCTCCCCGGGGAGGGAGGGCGCCCGACCGGTGGGCAGGCCGGTGGGGTTGTCGGTGGGGTACTGGGTGGCGATGTCGGGGATGGAGGGCGTCGGCCCGGGGCTCGGGTCCTCCGCCCGCGCGGACGGGGCGCACACCCCGAGTACGAGCGCGGCGGAGAAGGACGAGCACGTCACGGCTCTGGTCAGCTGTCGCCTGGTGAAGCCCATCCCTCACTCCCCTCCACCGATCGTGACGTCGGCGGGAGGCATGTCCGCGATCTGGAACTCCACCTTGTCGTTGCCCTTGGGGGGCGCGGGGAACTGCGCGTACCAGGTCTTCGAGTCGCCCGCCTGGATCGGCTGGCCGAACGAGGTGCACAGACACCGGCCCTCGGTGTCCCTGAGGACGAGATAGCGCTTCTTGCCCTTCTGGTCGACGAGTTTGGCGCCGGCGACCGACAGTTTGTTGCGCAGGGCGAGCTCGGACTCGTCGCCCTCCCAGCCGGGCGCCACCCAGGCCTTGCCGCTCCCGTTGGTCACCTTTCCGGTGAGCGTCACGAAGCCGCCCGTCTCGCGGCGGGCCGAGTCGACGGTGAGGGTGATGTCATCGCCTCCTCGCACCTTTGCCAACGGTTCGCCGCCGGTGGAGCCGCCGGACTCCCCGCCGTCCCCGCCGCCCTGGAGGTCGCCTGCCTTCTCGGAGGGCCTGGGCTCCTTGGCGTCGTCGCCGTCGCCGCCCCCGCCGCAGCCCGCGGCCGTGAGGACCAGTCCGGCCGCCAGGGCCACCGCGGTCATACCCCTGCGAGCCCGCAGGACGCGCCGAAGATTCATGGAGTACTCGACTCTCGTTCGTCGTTCGCTCGTCATTCGACCAGCACCACCGAGAAGAGATCCGACGGTTTCAGGTCGCGGCCCTCGTCCTCGGGGTCGATCGTCAGCTCCTCGCCGCCGCAGACCAGCTCGATCTCCTCGGCGGCGTTCGTGGTCTTCTCGGTGCCGTCGGCCTCGCACCGTGGTCTGATCACCGCGGTGGCGGTGGCCTTGGCGGTCTTGTTGTCCGTGCCGGGGATGATCGTGTCGCCCGTGTCGAACCGCGTCTCGATGCTGACGCGGTAGCCGTCGTCGCCCTCGCGGGAGACCGGATCGCAGCTGAGCAGGTCGGAACGGTTGCGGTCGGCGAAATGTGCTGCCGCGCCGCAGCCGTCGCCGCTGAGCGGGGCGACGGCGTCCAGCCACTCCTGCCGGCCCTCCTCGTCGCCGAGTGCGTCCAGGAAGCCGTCGAAGAGCTGTTGCCGGTCGTCCTCGGCGGCGCCGAGGGCCGCCGCGTCGGCCGCCGTCTGGCCGCCGTTGCGCACCGTTCCGGCCTGGGCGACCGCGAAGAAGGCGAAGGCGAGGAAGAGCAGCCCGGCGATCACCGCGCCGTACAGCAGGACCGTCTGCCCGCCGTCACCGGACAGCCGGCGCACGGTCAGCCGCCCAGTACCGCGCTCACCGCGTTGGCGATGGCTCCGGAGATCATCGAGTCGAGCCCCAGCGCGCGGATCGCCAGGATGATGCCGGCGACGAGGATGACGATGCCGGCGTATTCGATCGAGTTGGCGCCCCGATCCCCGGGCCGCCCCCGCGTATGTCCTCGCAGGAGGGCGAGGCGGGCGCGGACGCGCCCGCGCGTGGCGTTCGACATCGGGTTCTCCTCCGTTGCTGGCTGACTCGGTACCCCCACAGGGGTACGCCCCCATGTCTTTCCGGTCGTTCCGGTTCACCCGTCCCGCGTGGCCGCCCTCTTGGGGGCGGCAGCAGCGTGGTGTCACGTCGTGCGCCCCCTCCCGTCGCCACCCCGCGGTGTAGCTAACAGTCGCTGCCCGAATGCAGACTGTGCCACAACTCATTGCGGTGGCGAAGGGGTGGACGGGAACCGGACCGGCAACCGGTGCGGCGGCCGAGGCGGGAACCGGTGCGGTCGTGCGCGTTCCGACCTGCCGTAAGGCGGGGAGTGAGCCGGACATTGACCGACGCCCCTCCTCTCGACGGGTCATGGCGACGGAGCGAGCGGTACGGCGCGTTCCCGGAACGCGCCTGTGGGGCCGGGGTGTTGGGCGGAGCCGGACGGTGGGCGGGGCGCCTCTCACCATAGCGAGCGAGGTGCCGAACGCACCCCTTCCACATCCGGACCGCAGGTGGGACAGAATCATGTATTCTCCCACCAAACGGTCAGATCTCCCGTTACTCGCATCAATCCCCCTCGCCTCCCGCTCACTTCGCAAAGGGAAAGAAGCCGGAGATGGGGTTCGCCGCCGTGAGTCGCCTCACAGGCCGGACGGAAAGAGGGCGTTTCCCCTTTCGTGCCCACCGGCTCACTCTCGGGTATTACCGCAGCGCAACCGCGGAATGCGATCAAGGAATTCGAACCGACCGTGAAATGCGTCGCATTACCGGTCCGATCTCTCGACGATCATTTTCTTGTCCCCCGGAAATATGTGTGTTTAAGGTGCCCGAGCTGTCGCGCCCGACGTGCGGCAGTGCGCAACCAGACGCCGAGTCCTGCCGCTGGTCTGCGAGAACTCCACCGTTGGCAGGAGCGGGGGAACCAGGTAAGTGCCCCGAAGGATCGGTGATCCGACGGGGCTTGGGGTGAAGCCGGGACTGCGCCCGCACAGGGCATGGCAGTTGCGGCCGGGCTACTGCTCCAGCCCGAATCCGACAGCTCACCTCGTAGGCGTAGGAGAGGAACTCCCCTATGTCCGGAAAGCATGCCCGAAAGTCCCAGCGCCGTCTCAGGCGCGGTGCTGTACTCGCGCTGACCGCCGGCGGCGCCGGTGTCGTGCTGCCACTGTTCGCGTCCGGCAACGCCCAGGCCGCCTCCGTCGACACCTGGGAGAAGGTCGCCCAGTGCGAGTCGAGCGGCAACTGGCAGACCAACACCGGCAACGGCTACTACGGCGGCCTGCAGTTCTCGCAGTCCAGCTGGCAGGCGGCCGGCGGTACGAAGTACGCGCCGCGCGCCGACCTGGCCACCAAGGACCAGCAGATCGCCGTCGCCGAGAAGCTGCTGGCCATGCAGGGCCCGGGTGCCTGGGCCTGCGCGGGTGCCGGTGGCCTGACCGCGGGCGGCCCCGCCCCGGACGTCGACCCGGACGGCGGCGGCAACAGCGCCGAGCCGCAGCAGAAGTCGGCGCCCGAGCAGGCGGCCCCCGAGAAGTCCGCTCCGCACAAGTCGCAGCCGTCGCAGAAGTCGCAGCCGTCGCAGTCGTACACCGTCGTCAGCGGCGACACCCTGTACAAGATCGCCACCGCGCACGACGTCTCCGGCGGCTGGAAGACCGTCTACGACGCGAACCGCCAGGTGATCGGTGCCGACCCGGACCTCATCCTGCCCGGGCAGAAGCTGTCGCTGAAGGCGCAGGCCGAGGCCGAGAAGAGCGGCAGCGACTCCGGTGCCGAGGCGCAGGGCAGCAGCGACGAAGGCGCCGCGGCGCAGGGCGGCGCCGAGAAGTCCGCCCCCGAGCCCGCCGCCAAGTCCGAGTCCGCCCAGGGCGGTCACGTCCGGCCGGTGCCGGGCGGCACCAGCACTCCGTACCGGGCCGCCGGTGGCAGCTGGTCGAGCGGCCACCACACCGGTGTGGACTTCTCGGCCGCCAGCGGTACGCCGGTGAAGTCCGTCGCCGCGGGCGAGGTCGTCGCCGCGGGCGACGGCGGCGCGTACGGCAACCAGGTCGTCGTCCGGCACGCCGACGGCAAGTACACCCAGTACGGCCACCTGTCCTCGCTCTCCGTCCAGGTCGGCCAGCAGGTCGGTGCGGGCACCCAGCTGGGGCTGTCCGGCAGCACCGGCAACTCGACCGGGCCGCACCTGCACTTCGAGGTGCGCACGACTCCGAACTACGGCTCGGACGTCGACCCCGTCGCCTATCTGCGGGCACACGGCGTCTCGCTCTGACCCGGCACATATGACCCGGCCACCGGTCCTGCTCCCCTCCGGGACCGGTGGCCGATGCCGGGTGTGCCGTGCAGCCGCGTCAGCCCCCCAGCACGGCGCCGAAGTCGGTGTCCGAGCCCAGGATGAACGTGGCGACGATGAGGATGAGGGTGCCGGGCAGCAGGAAGGCGATCGTCGTCATCGTCGCCTTGGGCACCGTCTTGGCCGCCTTGCGCCGCGCGTTCTGGGCGTCGGTGCGACGCATGTCGGTGGCGATCTGGATCAGCGTCTCGGCGATGGGGGCGCCGAGCTCCTCGCCCTGCTGGAGCGCCGTCACGAACTGGTCGACCTGGTCGCTGGCGTTGCGTCTGCGCAGCTCGTCGAAGGCCTGGCGGCGGCTGACGCCCATGTCCATCTGCCGCAGGGTGATGCGCAGCTCGTCGGCCCACGGCCCCCGGTAACGGTCGGCGACGCGCTCCAGGGCCTGCCGGAAGCCGAGCCCGGCGGAGACCACCACGGCCAGCACGTCGAGGAAGTCGGGCAGGGTGCGTTCGATGACGCGCCGGCGGTCCTTGATCGCCTGCCGGATCGCGAGATCGGCGGCGAACCAGCCGAAGGCCAGCACGAGTACGGTGAAGAACAGGCTGCCGGCCGACAGGCCCACCACGGCCATCAGCGCGCCGAAGATGCCGTAGACGGCGCGGCGCGCCGCGTACCGCTGGAGGGTGAGACCGCCGGGGTTGCCGGCCTGGTCGATCCTGCGGCGTTTGGCGGCGACCTGCTTGGGCCCCATCAGCCGCAGCACCAGCGGTGCCAGGCGCATGCCGAGCCGGTCGACGGCGGCCTCGCCCTTGGTGGTGCGGGTGGCGCCGACCTCCAGCGCAACGGCCAGGTCGGGCGGCAGCCGGGTCTCGGCGCGGTACATCCGGATGCCCGCGAAGGCGCCGTACACGGCCAGGGCGCAGAGGGTGGCCAGTCCGACAGCGATCATGTGCTCACACCTCGATCCGGCCGAGACGGCGGATGACGAGGAACCCCGCGGCGAACAGTCCGACGGCGACGACCATGGCGACCTGCCCCACCGGGCTGCCGGTCACCCGGGTGAGGGCGCCCGGCATCATCGAGTTCATCATCAGCATGGCGCCGAGGCCGAGCAGCGGGATGGTGAAGGCCGTCGCGTTGACCTCGGCGAGCATGGTGCGCACCTCGCGCCGGGTCTCCTTGCGCTCCTCCAGCGTGGTGGTGAGGTTGCGCAGCGAGGCGACGATGGTGCCGCCGGCGCGGTTGGCCAGGACCAGCGTGGTGACCAGGACGACGAGTTCGCGGGAGGGCAGCCGCTCGGCGAGTTCGTTCAACGCGTCGTCGATGGAGCGGCCGACGGCGAGCTGGTCGGTGACCAGCCGCAGTTCGTCCCCGGCGGGGGCCTCCAGTTCTTCGGCCGCCATGCCCAGGGCGGTGCGCAGCGCCAGTCCCGCCGAGGTCGCGTTGGCGAGGATGCGGGCGAGTTCGGGCAGTTGGTTGATGAACTGCTCGGTGCGGCGCTGCCGCTGCTGGTTGAGGAAGGCGTTGGCGGCCAGTACGCCGACGAGTCCGGCTATCGGCCCGAAGAACGGGGCCAGGACGGACGAGGCCAGCATCCACACCACCGCCACCAGGCCCGCCAGGTAGACGACGTACTCGCCGGGCGTCAGGTCGAGTCCGGTGGTGGCCAGCTTCGCCTGGAGGCGGCGGCCCGGTCCGGTGGCGCGCACCCGCCGGTCGACCCCGGTGAAGCGGCGCCGTCTGCCGCCGCTGCCGGGCGGGAGGGCGAGGGCGGGCCCCTCGCTCCGGCTGAGCCGTTCGATCAGGTCCCGGCGGCGGGCACGTCCGGAGGAGTAGAGGAGCACTCCCGCGGTGGCCAGGGCGCAGGCAGCCAGGGCGGCGCCGAGTGCGAACTGCGCAGCGGCTGCGGAGTCCAGCGCCAGGGTCGCGAACCGGTGGGGGGTCTGTGTGCTCACACCGCCTCCCGGGTGGCGAGCTGGTCGTCGGAGCGGGCGACGCCGAACGCGGCGGGCACCGGTTCGCCCGCCAGCTGGAGCCGGTCGGCGGCGCGGCGCGGCAGCGGCAGATGCTCGTAGGTGCCGTGCACCCGGCCGTCGGGGCCCATGGGCCGGGCCGCGAACCGGGAGACCGTCGCGATCTGGAAGGACTCGCGGCCGTGCGAGGCCAGCAGGGCGATCTCCACGATCTTGCGGGAGCCGTCCGCCAGTCGCGCCAGCTGGATGATCACGTCGACGGCGGAGTTGATCTGGTCCTGGAGGGCCTCGAAGGGCACGTCGACCTCGGACATGGAGGCGAGGGTCTGGAGCCGCATCAGGGCGTCCTCGGCGCTGTTGGCGTGCACCGTGGCCAGCGAGCCGTCGTGGCCGGTGGACATGGCCTGGAGCATGTCCAGCGTCTCGCCGCCCCGTACCTCGCCGACGATGATGCGGTCGGGGCGCATGCGCAGCGAGTTGCGGACCAGATCGCGGACGGTCACCTGGCCCTTGCCCTCGACGTTGGGCGGCCGGGTCTCCAGCCGGATCACATGCCGCTGCTGGAGCTGGAGTTCGGCGGCGTCCTCGACGGTGATGATGCGCTCGTGCTCGGGGATGAGCGCGGACTGCGCGTTGAGGAGGGTCGTCTTGCCGCTGCCCGTACCGCCGGAGACGATCACGTTGAAGCGGGCCCTGATGAACCCGGACAGCAGCGAGAGCATGTGTTCGTCCAGCGTGCCCAGGCCGATCAGCTCACCGAGGGTGTAGGCGCGGGGGAAGCGACGGATGGTGAGGGTGGCGCCGGTCAGCGAGAGCGGCGGGATGATGACGTTGACCCGTTCCCCGGAGGGCAGCCTCGCGTCCACCATCGGATTGGACTCGTCCACGCGGCGGTTGACGGTGGAGACGATGCGCTCGATGGTCTGCATCAGCTGCTCTTCGGAGGCGAACCGCACGGGAACCTGTTCGACGCGCCCGCCGCGCTCCACGAAGATGTTGTCGGGCCCGTTGACCATGATCTCGGTGATGGAGCCGTCCTCCAGGAGCGGTTCGAGCACCCCGAGGCCGAGCGCCTCGTCCACCACCCGCCGGATCAGCAGCGCCCGGTCGCCGGTGGCCAGGACGGGACCCTCGCGGCTGATGAGATGGCCGAGTACGCGTTCGAGGCGGGCACGGCGTTCGGCGAGGTCGAGCGCCGACATCTCGGCGAGGTCGATCTCCTCCAGCAGCTTGGTGCGGTAGGCCGCCACCAGGTGCCCGGTGCTGTCGGCGGCGGATCCGGGCGCCCGGGGGTCGCCCGGCGCGGTGCCGCTCTCGTGCGCGGTGATACGGGAGCGCAGGCTCATGGACCGACCTCGCTCATTCGTCTCCCCCTCGTTCGGCGCTGTCGCTGGGCATGGTCGCGGAGCGGGAAGCGGTGCCCATGCTGTCGAGTCCGGGCAGCAGGGAGGGGATGGTCACGGTCGTGGTCACCGTCACCTCGTCACCGCCGTCCGCGAGCGCGAAACTGCTGCGGCGCGCCGTCCAGTCGGACATGGCGGCGCGCCCGCTCGCCGCGTACCGGTCCGCGATCTCCTCCTGGGAGGCCACCCGTGCCGCGGCCCGGGCGCCCGTGCCCGCCTGCTGCACCGCGTAGCCGACGATCCCGAGCTGGATGGCCGCCATCGCGACGAGCAGCAGCAGCGGCAGCATCCCGGCGAACTCCAGCGCGCTGGAGCCGCGGTCGCGTTCGCTCGCGCGGATACGCGCAGCCGTCATACGCCCTCACCCCTCCTCCGCGGCGCCCGCCTCGCCGCCGACCGTGAACGGCAGGCCGGCGGCGCCGGGGAACAGCAGCGGTGTCCGCAGGTCGACGTCCGCCTTCCAGACGGTGCCGCCGCGGGAGCAGCTGACCGAGGCGTCCTGGCGCCACTTGGCGGGCAGGTGCTCGCGCGCCGCCGCCTCGCACGCACCCTGCGGGTCGCCGTGGGCGGCGGCCGCGGTGGCGGCGCGGGCGGCCTCGTCGGCGGAGTTGCCCGCGAGGGAGAAGGTGTAGCCGATCAGTACGCACTGCCACAGCAGCACCAGGGTCACCAGCACGATCGGCGCCATCCCGGCGAACTCCACGGTCAGCGAGCCCCGGTCGCCGCCCTCACGGGCGCCGGGCGGTATCCGACGACGCAGAAACCCGACGGCCCCGCGATCGGAACCGAGTGCCGGCCCGGACGGGGGCCCGGGCTCGGTGCCGGGAGCCGGACCGGGTGCCGGACCGGGTGGCAGGGCGTGCTGTGCGTGGGGAGCTGTCGCGCGTCCGCCCCCGGCCGCATCGCCCGTCCCCGTACCGCCGCCGGACCGCTGCTGCCGCCCCCCGGCCGGGCGGCGTCCGCTCCCCCGGCCCCGGGCGCCCCCGCGCGCGAGCTCGTCCACCGGCGCGGTCGCCAGCCCGAGTTCACCCGCGAGCCCCCACAGCGCCTGACGCACGCTGCCCTTGGCCTCCAGGTCCTGCATCCGTCCGGCGTCCAGCGCGGACTGGAGCTCCTTGAAGCCGGCGGGCACCGTCGTACGGGCCACCGGGCTGCCGGTGATCCGGGCGACGAGCTGCGGCTGGATCTCCGCGTGGCGCGAGGCGCGGTTGACGACGGTGACGGTCTCCTCCGCCTTGCGGATCTGCAGCCGGTCCCACAGCCGCACCATGCGCTTGGCCCCACGCACGGCGATCACATCGGGGGTGGTCAGCAGCAGCGCGAGGTCGGCGGCCTCGATGGCCGCCGCGTTGCCCGCGTGCATCTGGGTGCCGCAGTCGACGACGACGGTCTCGTAGCGGGAACGCAGCGCGGCCACCAGCTGGCGGGCGGCCCGCTCGTCCACCTCCTCGCCGCGCTCGCCCTCCTCCGGCGCCAGCAGCAGGCCGACACCGGTCTCGTGCACATAGACGGCGTCCTGCAGGACGCGCGGTGTCAGGTCCTTGATGCCGGCGAGGTCGACCACGGACCTGCGGAAGCGCACGTCCAGCAGCGAGGCGACGTCCCCGGCCTGGAGGTCCAGATCCACCAGCACGGTGGTACGGCCGGAGGCGCGGGCCGCGAGGGCGAGCTGCACGGCGGTCAAGGTGGTACCGACACCGCCCTTGGCACCGGCGACGGTGACCACGGTGCCGCCGCCCTGCCCGCCGTGGGCGTGCGCTCCCGTGCCGTACCCGGCGTCGGGGCCCTCGTAGCCGCCCAGATGGCGGCGGACCCCGGCGGCCCAGGCCGCGGCGGCCGTGACGCGGGCCGCGAGCTCGTCGTAGCCGAGCGGCAGCCCGGCGACGCCGCGCGCTCCGGCGTCCATGGCCGCCGCGTACAGCGCCGGGCTGGTGTCCCGGGTGGCCAGGACGACGCCGACGGCGGGGAACCGGAGGGCGACCTGGCTGATCAGCTCCAGCGCCGGGACCGGGCCGATCAGCTCGTGGACGAGGACCACTTCGGGCAGTTCGGCGGGTGCCTCGCCGGCCAGCTGGGCGAGGGAGCCCAGCAGCTGGGTGGAGTCGACGGCGGGCGGCACGGGCTCCGCGTCGGGCAGCTGACCGAGCAGGGTGACCAAGGGGCGCGCCGCGTCCGGGTCGCTGACGGCCGGCTGGATGCGAATGACCATCTGGACCTCACTTGTCTCCGGGGAGCGTGTAGATGCGGTCCTCCTCGGGGACCTCGGTGTCGTCACCAGGTGCGACCAGCGCGAGCCTCACATGCTCGGCGAAGGACTCGGCGTAGGCGACGCGCTGTGCGTCCTTCGTGGTGAGCGCGAAGGTGATGGGCACGCCGTCGCGTTCGCGCTGCCGGGTGCGCTCGTCGCGGTCGCCGCCGTCCTTGAGCGGGGTGAGCTTCCCGACGTCGATGACCTTGGCGCGGCTGACGATGACACGGGACTCGGACGGTGCCCTGGTCTCCCCCTCGTCCCCGCCCTTGGCGCCGGGTCGCTGCTCGCCCTCGAAGGTGGCGTAGATGTTGACGCGGTTGCCGGGATTGATCTTCCCGGCGACACCCGTCTCCGCGTCGATCATGATGGCGATCTCCTGCTCGCCCTTCGCGAGTTCGGGACGCTTCGCCATCATGTCGGACTGCAGCAGCGAACCCTTCCTGAGCGGATTGACGGCGATCTTGCGGCGGATGTCGCTCAGATCGGTGACGGCGGTCTTCGGCAGCCACCGCTCGGGCATGGAGACCTCGGTGAACTGCGAGCTGTCCAGCGACTGGTAGGCGGACACGTCCTGCTTCAGCTTGTAGGCCGTCGTCTCGTCCCCCACCTTGGACTCCACGTTCCTGACGACGGTCAGCACCCCGGCGAACGCGGCGAGGGCGCACAGGACCGAGAGGGCCAGCAGGAGGACGCCGCGGCGCTGGCGTGAGTTCATGGACGAATACCTCGGGGATCGGCGACGACGGGCTCGCAGGTGGCGGACGACGGGGGCCCGGCGGGCGGCCCGGACGGCGCGGGCGGAGCCGTCCGGGTGGGCGGAGCCGTCCGGGCAGGTGGGGCGGGCGGCAGCGGTGTGGCGCAGAACGCGCACCGGTCCCCGATGAGTTCGAGGCCGCACCCGGGACACACGTCCCGCCGCACCGAGGCCACCAACTGGTAGAGGACCGAGACGTCCGGGATGGCGGCCACGAACTCCGTCAGCCGGGCGGTCCCCCACCAGGCCGCCGAGTCGCGGGGCAGCGGCACCTCGTGCACCTGGCCGACCCGCCAGCGGGCCGGCAGGGTGTGCGTGGCCCACTCCGAGGCCGGCTGCCCGTGCGCGACGGTCAACCGGGTGGCGAACTGCGGGCCGGTGAGCCCCTTGTCCGCCTCCGGCGTCCCCAGCCGGATCAGCTCGGGCGCGGGCGCGGCGAGCACGGCGAACCGGGAGCCGGGCAGCCAGGAGCGGGCGTGCGAGGTGACATCCACCGGCACCCGCTCCAGCCTGGCGACCGAGCCGAGCACGGCACCGGCGTACAGATAGTGGGTCAGCAACCGGGCCGCCGCAGCCAGCACGCCGGGAGCGAAGTCGCACAGGGACAGCTGCCGCAGTTGCCGTACGAGTATCCCGGTGGCCAGCGGGGGCAGCTCCACCGGCAGCAGCGCGATGCGCCGGCTCTCCAACAGGGAGCGCACGGTGTGCAGCCGGTGCCGGAAGCGGATGGGGAGGGTGGCCGGATAGACGGTGACGAGATAGCCGTGCTGTTCGAGCAGGTCCTGCGTCTGCGCCAGCGCGGCCGCCAGCGGCTGCTCGTCGGGCGGGGAGAGCACATGGGCGCGCGGCGTGTGCCGGTCGGGCGGGGCGAGCAGATGGTCGGGGCTGGTGACCGCTAACGCCGTAGACATGATCGCCTCCCCCGGGCCCGCCACCGGCCTACCACACTAGCCATGGCCCCCCACAGCGTGAACCGTTCGCCGAAACGTCCCCTGTTCCCCGAAACCGGGCCAGCGTGACCACTACCCGCCCCACCCAGGGCCCCAACCCCCGCACGCCCAGCCACCTCAGGAACAGGCGTTCACCCGATCCGGCGAACACGGCGCCTTCCCCGCCCCCGGCCGCACCGATCTTCATACCGTCCGTACATGGTCACCTCCCGCCATGAGGCAGCGCACCGCATCTTCCAGGAGCGCCCCGCCCTGCTGGCCCCCACCTTCCGCCTACTGGGCGTCTCCCTCCCGGAGGACGCCCGCGTCGAGGTCCTCACCCCCGACGCCACCGAACTGGAGCCCATCGAACGGCGTCTCGACAGCGTGCTGCGGCTGAATCCGCGCGACGGCAGCGAGTCCATCATGCTGGCCATCGAGGCCCAAGGCCGACGCGATCCCGACAAGGCCGCCAGCTGGGCCTACTACCTGGCGTTCCTCACCGCGAAGAACAAGTGCCCCGCACTGCTTGTGGTCGTCTGCCAGGACAAGGAGACGGCCGAGTGGGCCATGGGGCCCTTCCACCTGGGCCCGGAGGACTGGCAGCCCCTCACCGTCCGCCCGCTGGTCCTCGGTCCGGGGAACGTCCCCATGATCATCGACCCGGAGGAGGCAGCCGCGGACCTGACGATGGCCGCCTTCGCGGCCCTCACTCATGGCAAGAGCCCCGACAGCACCGCCATACTGAAGGCCCTGGCACACGCCCTCGGACGCACCGACGACGACACCCTCACCTACTACTCGGAACTGGTGGACTCCGGCCTCGGAGACACCCCGGCGCGGCAGACCTGGAGAAAGCTCATGAAGAACGGCAGCTACTTCCCCGGACGCGGCACCCTCGTCGAGGAGACGTTCCTCAAAGGCAAGGCCGAAGGCAAGGCCGAAGGCAAAGCCGAAGGCAAGGCCGAGGGGCAGAGGCGGTCAATCCTTCGGCTGCTGGAGATGCGCGGCATCCCCGTCAGCGACAGCCAGCGCGCCCGGATCAACGGCTGCACCGACCCGCGGACCCTCGACCACTGGCTCGAGCGGGCCTTCAGTGCGACCCACGCCGACGAACTCTTCCGGGGTGAGCCCGCCGCGGGCCAAGAAGACGGCCGCTGACCCGTCGCGGTCGCTGCCCCACCACCGCCGGGCGCCCTGCGGCAGGGGTTTCCGGCGGCAGGGTCCCGGCGGCCGGCCGTTGTCACCAGGGGAGGTCGCGGACCTGTTCGACGCACAGGATGAGGAACAGCACGCAGGAGGCGGCCAGCAGGAAGTTGCTGAGCTTGCCGTTGCGCCACTCGGGCGGGGTGCGGTCGCTGTTGAGGAGCCACAGCAGGGTGGCGGCGAGGAAGGGCATGAAGAAGGCGCCCAGCACGCCGTAGGCGACGACGAGGGCGAAGGGCTGGTCCAGCCAGAGCAGCGCCATCGGGGGGAAGGTCAGCCACAGCAGGTAGCCGCGGAACGGCGTGGAGCGCTCCCGTTCGCCGCGGGTGAGCGGCGCGACGCCGGTTTCGGCGGTCAGGCCGCGGGCGGCCTTCACCCGCTCCACGAAGTCGGCGAACATCAGGCTCACTCCGTGCCACACGCCCACCAGCGAGGAGAACGAGGCGGCGAAGAAGCCGACCAGGAAGAGCGTGGAGGTCGAGCTGCCGAAGCGCTTCTCCAGGATCTTGTCGAGGTCCAGGAGCCCCTTGTCGCCGGAGGCGAGGGCCAGGTGCGAGCTGTGCAGCAGCTCGGCGCCGACGATCAGCATGGCGACCACGAAGATGCCGGTGGTGATGTAGGCGACGCGGTTGTCGAGCCGCATCATCCTCATCCAGCCGCTGTCGGCCCAGCCCTTGGCGTTGATCCAGTAGCCGTAGGCGGCCATGGTGATGGTTCCGCCGACGCCGCCGATCAGGCCCAGCGTGTAGACCATGGAGCCGGACGGCAGCACCGGGAGGAGCCCGGCGAAGGCGTTGCCCAAATCCGGGCTGACGCGGATCGCGACGTACACCACGACCAGGAACATCACCCCGACGAAGGCCATCATGATCTTCTCGACGATGGCGTAGCGGTTGGTCCAGACGAACAGCAGGCCGACCAGTCCGGTGAGGATCGCCCATGCCTTGAGCGGTAGCAGGTCGGGGAAGAGTGCCTGGAGCGGCAGCGCGCTGGAGGACATGGCCGTGGCGCCGTAGACGAAGCCCCAGATGACGACGTACACCGCGAAGTAGACCGTCGTCCAGGTGCCGAGGCTGCGCCAGCCGTCGAAGATGGTGCGGCCGGTGGCCAGGTGCCAGCGGCCGGTGGCCTCGGCGAGGGCGATCTTGACGATGCAGCCGATGACGGCGGCCCACAGCAGTGTGTAGCCGAACTTGCTGCCGGCCACCAGCGTGGCGACCAGGTCCCCGGCGCCGACGCCGGTGGCCGCGACGACGATGCCGGGGCCGATCATCTTCCAACTGGGCTTGCGCACCGGGGGTGCGGCGCCGTCGGCCGTGCCGGGTGTGATGTCCTCCGCTGCCATGACGCCTCCGCCGTACGCGTGCTTCGAGGGTGGACGACCGTGCAGGTCGCAGGCGATGTAACCGTCTGCGGAGGATCAGCACAAGGGGTTGCGGGCCGCGAGGTGTGCCGGTGGGCGACTGCCGGATGCCGCGGGGGTGTTGTCGGATCCCTTGACAACCCTTATTGGTCTGGACCAGGTTGTACGGCGCACCGTGCACCACACACCACGCTCCACGCACCACCAACTTCCCTCTCCCCCCACACCGGAGGCAGTTGTGGCACGTTCCAGACGTCTCTCCTTTCCCCGTGCGCTCGTCGGCCTCGTCGCCTCGGCCCTGGCCGCCGGCGGTCTGTTCGCACTCGGACCGGCCACCGCGCACGCGCAGACCCCCACCGGGCCCGGCCCGCGGGTGGGCGCCTCGCAGGTGCCCGCGCACGCGGTCACCGGCTACTGGCAGAACTTCGACAACGGCGCGACCGTCCAGACCCTCGCCGACGTGCAGAACGAGTACGACATCATCGCCGTCGCCTTCGCCGACGCGACCGGTACTCCCGGCCAGGTCGACTTCACGCTCGACCCGGCGCTGAACTACTCCGAGCAGCAGTTCAAGGCGGACATCGCCGCCAAGCAGGCGGAGGGCAAGTCGGTCATCGTCTCCGTCGGCGGCGAGAAGGGTGCCGTCTCGGTCAACAGCGACGCCTCCGCGGACGCCTTCGCCACCAGCATCGTCTCGCTCATGGACGAGTACGGCTTCGACGGTGTCGACATCGACCTGGAGAACGGCCTCGACTCCACCTACATGACCAAGGCCCTCAACGCGATCCACGCGGCCAAGAGCGATGTCGTGGTGACGATGGCGCCGCAGACGATCGATATGCAGTCGCCGCAGAACGAGTACTTCAAGACGGCGCTCAACATCAAGAGCTTCCTGACCGTCGTCAATATGCAGTACTACAACAGCGGCTCGATGAACGGCTGTGACGGCAAGGTGTACTCCGCCGGCACCGTCGACTTCCTCACCGCGCTCGCCTGCGTCCAGGTCAAGGGCGGCCTGGACCCCTCCCAGGTCGGCATCGGAACCCCCGCCTCGCCGAGGGCCGCCGGCTCCGGCTACGTCGACCCGGGCGTGGTCAACGACGCGCTGGACTGCCTGGCCAGGGGCACCGGCTGCGGCAGCTTCACGCCCGACGAGAAGTGGCCCGGTATCCGGGGTGCGATGACCTGGTCCACGGCGTGGGACGCCGGCAACGGCAACAAGTGGTCCAGCACGGTGGGCCCGCACGTGCACGCCCTGCCGTAGCCACCGCGCCGTTCCCCGCGCCCCGTCAGAGGCGCGGGGAACGGCTCCCTCTAAGCCGCCGGGCGACTACTTCGCCGGCTCGGGCAACGCGCAGCGCCGCGCGTCGAGGTCGAGCTGGTTGCCGCGGCCGAAGCAGGAATTGATCAGATAGGTCTGCTGACCGTAGGCGTTCAGATAGCGGACGGTGACCTTGCCGCTCTTGTCCACCTCGCACGGGTTGTTGAGCGTGCAGCGCTCCCCGTCCTCGTTGTGGGTGTTGTTGACGCCGACGACCTTGCCGGTGCGGTCGTCGATCACCGGGGAACCGGAGGTGCCGCCCTTGGTCTGGCAGGCCATGGTGTAGCGGATGGAGTCCTTCCAGGTCCAGTCGGCTTCCTTGAGCCGGTAGGCGAACCCGTCGACGGCGCAGCTGAAGGTCTCCTTCCAGTAGCCGGAGACGACGGTGATGTCCCGGCCCTGGCGCGGGTGCTTCGCGTCCAGCTTGAGCGCGTCGATGCCGTACTTCTTCTTGATCTCCTTGTACGTGGAGGTCGTCTCGTACAGGGAGATGTCGGTGTCCGTCATCGTCGCGTACGCGATCTTGTCGGAGTGGATCTTCCCCGCGTCGCTGCCGTCCGCGTTCAGCAGTGTGAAGTCGCGGCTGGTCTTCTTGTTGACGACGACCTCGCCCGCTCCGGGCATGCCCTCCTGCAGGCAGTGGCCGTTGGACAGGACGAGCGCCGGGTCACTGGGCTTGGAGTGCTTGAGCTTGACCACGGAGCCCGAGCAGTTGCTGAGCGCGACCGTGCCCTCGAAGGAGGGGGTGCCCTTGCCGTGGTCGGCGGCCACCGCCGGTGCCGCGGCTATGCCCGCGAGTGCGGCGGCGCCGAACAGCGCCGCCGCGAGCGTACTGACGAGGGGCTTTCTCATGTACTCCTCATTCTTCCGGGTAGTGCGACTGGGATGGAACCGCCCCAACGTCCGTACAGCGATGACGCGTTACGGCTTGGGGAGCGTGCAGCCCGCGCGGCTGAGGTCGATCTTGTTCCCCTCGCCCACGCAGGGCGCGATGATGTAGGTCTGCTGGCCGTAGCCGATCCCCGGGTGGACGGTGACCCGCCCGTTCTCGTCCACCTCGCAGGGGTTGTTGAGCGTGCAGCGCGCGCCGTCCTCGTTGCGCGTGTTGTTGACACCGACGACCTTGCCGGTGGCGTTGTCGATGACGGGAGAGCCGGAAGTGCCGCCCTTGGTCCGGCAGTCCGCCGTGTAGCGGATGGAGTCCTTCATCGTCCAGCCGTCTTCCTTGAGCCGGTACGCGAAGCCGTCGACGGCGCACCCGTACTTCTCTTTCCAGTAGCCGGAGACGACGGTGATGTTCCGGCCCTGGGTGGGGTGGGCCGTCTCCACGTCGAGCGCCTTGATGCCGAACCTCGACTCGATCTCCTGATAGGTCGAGCGGACTTCGTAGAGCGAGACGTCGGTGTCGGTCATCGTCGCGTAGGCGATCTTGCTGGCGCGGACGGTGCCCGCGTTGCTGCCGTTCGCCTTCAGGAGGGTGAAGGAGCGGCTGGACGGCTGGTCCTTGACGACCTGGCCCGGCCGGGGCATGCCCGTCTCCAGGCAGTGGCCGTTGGACAGGACGAGCGCGCGGTCGCCGGGCCGGGAGTTGGGCATCTTGACGACGGAGCCCGAGCAGTTGCTGAGCGCCACGGTTCCCTCGAAGGAGGGGGCCGCCTGCTTGGCCGGGCCGGGTGCGGGCGCCGGGGCGGCCGCCGCGGGTGCCGCGGAGACGCCGGTGAGCGCCGCGGCACCGACGAAGGCCGTGGACAGGGAGAGTGCGAGAGGTCTGTTCACAGGTGGGGGTTCCTCTCTTGATACCGAAGGTTCGTTCGGTCTTGACGCCGTGCATTCTTGGGCCAGTTGCCGCCCACCACAAGAGCGCCCCCGGAATCGGGAGAAGAGATTCCGGGGGCGCGACGCACGCGGGCGGCCGAACGGCCGTACGGCTAGACGAAGATGCTCACCACCGCCGCCACCACGAAGCCGGCGATCGACAGCACGGACTCCAGCACCGTCCACGACGCGAGCGTGTCCCGCTCGGAGATGCCGAAGTACTTCGAGACCATCCAGAACCCGCCGTCGTTGACGTGCGAGGCGAAGATCGACCCCGCCGAGATCGCCATGATGACCAGCGCGAGGTGCGCCTGCGAGGGGTCGCTCTGAGCCAGCAGCGGCGCCACGATGCCCGCGGTGGTGACGATGGCGACCGTCGCCGAACCCTGCGCCACCCGCAGCACCAGCGAGATCAGATACGCCAGCACGATCACCGGCAGCCCCGCGTCCCCGAACACGTCGGCGAGGGCCTGCGCGACGCCGGAGCCCTGCAGGACGGCGCCGAAGACACCACCCGCACCGACGACCAGCAGGATGTTGCCGACCGGCTTGAGCGAGGCGGTGGAGACCGTCTCCAGGGACTTGCGGCTCCAGCCCTGGCGCAGCCCCAGCAGGTAGTACGACAGCAGCAGTGCGACGGTCAGCGCCACGAACGGGTGTCCGACGAACTCGATGACGGAGCGGAGCGTCGAGGGATCCAGCGCGAGGGAGGAGAAGGTGGCCGCCAGAATCAGTATCAGCGGCGTACCGATGATGGTCAGCACCGTCCCGAGGGCGACGGGCCTGGCCTCCCCGTCGGTCCCGAGCGTCCGCTTCTCGGCCGCGACGGCACGCTTGGCCTCCTCAGCGGCCTCCAGCATGTCCTGCGGCACCTCGACGAAGAGCCGGTTGCCGATCCAGGCCGCGTACGCCCAGGCGGCGAGGACGGCGGGGATGCCGCAGACGACGCCCATCAGGATGACCCAGCCCAGCTCCACGTCCAGCAGCCCGGCCGCGGCCACCGGGCCCGGGTGCGGGGGCAGGAACGCGTGCGTCATCGACAGTCCCGCCAGCATCGGCATGCAGTACAGGAGGATCGACTTGCCGCTGCGCTTGGCCGCCGCGTAGATGATGGGCGCCAGCACGAAGATGCCGACGTCGAAGAAGACGGGGATACCGAAGATCAGACCGGTCAGCCCCATGGCGAGCGGTGCACGCCGCTCGCCGAACAGTCCCAGCAGCCGCGCCGACAGCGCCTCGGCACCACCGCTGACCTCCAGGATCGCTCCCAGCATGGTGCCCAGGCCGATGATGATGGCGACGTGCCCGAGAATGCCGCCCATCCCCGACTCGATCATCGAGACGGCGTCGGACTTCTGGACGGTGCCGAACAGTTCGGTGACGGACAGACCCGCTCCCAGCCCCACCGCGATGGAGACGGCGAGCAGCGCGACGAACGGCTGGAGGCGGACCTTGATGATCAGTACGAGCAGCAGGACGATACCGAGGGCCGCCACGGTGAGCAGGCCCCCGGTCCCGGGTATGAGCGCGAGCAGGCCGCCCGTATGGGGCGGTGCCGCCTTGTCGGCGAGCAGCATGGGAACTCCGTTGTTCGGTGCTGGGAGGGGGCCCGGACCCTCCCCCGGGCACAGCGGCCCCTGGGGGGAGGGGGGCGGAGGAAGGGCTCAGCCGAGGACGGCGAGCGCGTCGATCTCGACCAGAAGGCCGGCGGGAAGGCCGACGTACACCGTCGTACGGGCGGCCGGAGCCTCCTGGAGGGAGGCGAAGTACTCGTTGTAGATCTCGTTGAACTCCGCGAAGTGCGCGGTGTCCGTCAGATAGACGCGAAGCATCATCGCGTCCTCCCAGCTCGCGCCGCCCTCCTTGAGGATGGCCTCCACGTTGGCGAGGGTCTGCAGGGTCTGCTCCCGCAGCCCGGGGCCGACCGGCCTCGGGGCCTGGCCCTCGACCGCGGGGCCGAACCCGACCTGCCCGGCGACCTGGAGGATGTTCCCCTTGCGCACGCCGTGCGAGAACTTCGCGGGCGGCGTGGTGTGCGTGGCCGGGGTGAGGGCGGTCTTGGCAAGCTTCTCGCTCATGGTGCGGCTCTCTTGTTTCTCGGTTGCTGTGGTGGGTGCTGGGGGCGGGCCGGTTGTCCCGTGTACTCGGCGCTGATGGCCTCAGCGGTCCGGCGTACGCGGGGCAGCAGGGAAAGGAGTTCGTCGGCGGAGACGACCACGTTCGGTGCGGAGACCGACATGGCCGCCACCACCCGCCCCTCGGCGCCGCGGACGGGCGCCGCGACGCAGTTGATGGACTCCTCGTGGCCACCGAGATCGGTGGCCCAGCCCTGCTCGCGCACCTTGGCCAGCTCCGCGAGGAACGCGGTGGCGTCGGGTGTCGAGCGGGACGTGTACCGGGGGTAGTCGAGCCGTTCGGCGACGGCGCGCCGTTCCGGCTCGGGCAGGTCGGCGAGCAGCAGTTTGGCCACGGCGGCGACGGTGATGGCGACCGGCTTGCCGATGCGCGAGTACATCCGTACCGGGTAGCGGCTCTCGACCTTGTCGATGTAGAGGACCTCGCCCTCCTCGTGGACGGCGAGGTGCACGGTGTGCCCGCAGGCCGCGTTGAGTTCGGCCAGGTGCGGGTGGGCGATCTCGCGGATGTCGAGGTTCTCCATGGCCTGCTGCGCGAGTGCGAACAGCCGGGCGCCGAGCCGGTAGCGCTGGTCGGCCTGGCGGTAGACCATGCCGTGCTCGTGCAGGGTGCGCAGCAGCCGCAGCGCCGTCGACTTGTGCACGTCCAGGCGGGCCGCGACCTGCTCCAGATTGGCGGGCCCCTCTGCCAGCAGCGGCAGAATGCTCAGCGCCCGATCGACGGTCTGACTCATACGGAACGTACCTCCGGCTCCTGTTCGCCGGGCCGGCCGGCCCGCCCGGCGACCGCGGTCTGCGGCCCACCTGCCGTCCAGCCGGGGCCCAGCCGCAGTCTCCCCCAGCTCTCGTCGTCGAGGGCCGCCAGCCGGTCGGCGACCTCGCGGGCCGGCGGCGCGGCGAGGTCGCCGGCGTCCGTGAGCGCCGCGGCGGCCATCAGGTGCCCGTGCCGCAGCCGTTCGCGTACCGGCAGCCCGCGCAGGGTCCCGGCCAGGAAGCCGGCGGCGAAGGCGTCACCCGCGCCCACGGGGGAGACGACATCCACCTTCAGCGCGGGCGCGAAGACGGCGGCAGTGTCCTCGGCGGCCTCGGCGTCCCCGGCGGCACCGGCGGCACCGGCGGCACCGGCGGCCCCGACGAACGCGGTGGCTCCGGCGTCGCCCTGCTTGACGACGAGTACCGAGGGCTCGTGCAGCGCCTCCCGTACGGCCTCCGGACCGCCCGTCACCCCCCAGGCGGCGGCTGCCTCGTCCTCGCCGACGAAGACGATGTCGCTGTGCCGGGCGAGTTCGCGCAGGACCTCGGCCCCGGAAGTGCCGGGCTCCCCGGGGGCGCCGGACCGGGCAGCGGTGCGCCACAGCTCGACGCGGTAGTTGACGTCGAAGGAGACCAGGGGCCGGGGGGTGCCGCCGGCGCCGGTGGGGGTGCGGTCGGAGGTGAGGGCCCGCATCAGGGCGAGGCAGTCGGCGGAGAGGGCCGCGGTGATCCCGGTCAGGTGCAGCACCTGTCCGGCGTGGACGGCACGGGAGGGGACGTTGGCCGGGGACATGGCGGAGGCGGCCGATCCGGCGCGGTAGTAGAGCACTTCGGAGGGTGCGCAGGGGCCGGGCGCGACGCTGTCGGCACCGGTGGCGCGCTCGCCGTCGGTGCGGAAGTAGATGCCGGTGGGCCGCACGGGATCGCGTTCGACGGCCGTGGTGTCCACGCCGTGCGCGGCGATCTCGCGGACCAGGTGGTCGCCGAAGCCGTCGGTGCCCACCCGGCTGACCCAGCGGGCGCGGTGTCCGGCGCGGGCCAGCGTGCACGCGACGTTCGACTCCGCGCCGCCGATCGCGCGGTCGAAGGAGGGCACGTCGGCGAGGGGTCCCGGGCGGGAGGGCAGGAAGGTGACCATGGACTCGCCCAGGCAGACGACGTCGGTGTCGGGGGTGGTGGTCACGACGGGTCCGGCTCCTCGCTGCCGCTCGTACGTCGGCTCATCGGCTGCTGTTCCGGATCGGCAGATGCCCGGATCCTCGGATGTCCGGTTCCATTGACCGGCCGTTCCGCGGGATGCTAGACAGCGGTAAGCGTCATACGCAATGGACGTTGCAACATATGCAACACCTTCTTCTACGGATCTTCCACGGAGACCGCATGGCAGCCCCCGCTCCCTCCCCCGACCAGGGCAACGACCTCGCGCACGCCGCCACGGCGGCGGTCGCCCGCCTCGCCGACGAGCCCGTCGACCACCGCTTCAAGGGGCTGCCCCTCGACATCGCCCCGGGCACCACACTCGGCGAGCTGGCCGCCGAGCGCCGCTCCCTGTTCACCGGCGGTTTCAGCACACCGGTCCTCGCGCTGTCGGCCGAGCGCCTGGAGCACAACCTCGTCGCGCTCGCCGACTACTCCGCACGCCACGGCCTCGCCTTCGCGCCGCACGGCAAGACCTCCATGGCGCCGCAGCTGTTCGCCCGCCAGCTCCAGCACGGCGCCTGGGGCATCACACTGGCCGTACCGCACCAGGTGCGGGTGGCCAGGGCACACGGCATCGCTCGGATCTTCCTCGCCAACGAGGTGGTGGACGCGGCGGCGCTGCGCTGGCTCGCCACCGAACTCGACGCCGACCCCGACTTCCGCGTCATCTGCTACGTCGACTCCCCGCGCGGTGTCGCCCTCATGGACGAGGCCCTGCGCGCAGCCGGCGCCCGGCGCCGGCTGGAGGTCGTGGTGGAGCTCGGCGCCGGAGACGGCGCACGCACTGGAGCGCGTACCGAGGCCGAGTGCGCCGCCGTCGCCGACGCGGTGGCCGCCACCGGCACGCTGCGGCTGGTGGGCGTCGCCGGCTACGAGGGCGAGGTACCCGACGCCGATCTGGCGGCGGTACGCGGGTGGCTGCGGCGCCTGACCGACCTGGCCGTCGCCTTCGACGCGGAGGGGCGCTTCGCGGGGCTCGACGAGATCGTCGTCAGCGCGGGCGGCAGCGCATGGTTCGACGCGGTCGCCGAAGCCTTCACCGCACTGCCCGAACTGTCGGCCCCCGCCCTCAAGCTGCTGCGCTCGGGCGCCTATGTCTCCCACGACGACGGCCACTACCGCCGGCTGACGCCGTTCAACCGGCAGCCCGACGAGGGGGCGCTGCAGGCCGCCTTCACGCTGTGGACGCAGGTCGTCTCCCGGCCCGAGCCCGGGCAGGCGTTCCTCAACGCGGGCAAGCGGGACGCCGCCTTCGATCTGGAGCTCCCCGAGGCGCAGTTGGTGCGGGGCACCGGGGGAGAGTCCGTGCGCTCGGCCGCCGGGCTCACCGTGACCGGGCTGAACGACCAGCATGCGCGGCTGCGGGTGGACGAAGGGGTCGATCTGGAGGTCGGCGACTGGGTGGGCCTGGGGATGTCCCACCCCTGCACCATCTTCGACAAGTGGCAGGTGATCCCCGTCGTCGACGCCGACGGCACGGTCACCGAACTGATCCGTACCTTCTTCTGAGGCCGGTGCCCACCATGGATCTGGTCATCCGCGACGCCCGTGTCGTCGACGGGACGGGCGCCCCCGCCTTCCGGGCGGACGTCGTCGTCAGCGAGGGCCGCATCGTACGGCTCTCCCCCGAGGGCGAGCCACGCCCGAGCGCCCCGCGCACCAGCACGGTCGACGCCGACGGCCTCGCCCTGGCGCCGGGCTTCATCGATATGCACGCCCATTCGGACCTGGCCGTCCTACGGGACCCGGAGCACACCGCGAAGGTGGCCCAGGGGGTCACCCTGGAGGTGCTGGGCCAGGACGGGCTCTCCTACGCGCCCGTCGACGAGACGACCCTGGCGGCGATCCGGGAGGCCATCACCGGCTGGAACGGCGACGGCAGCGACATCGACTTCGACTGGCGCACCGTCGGCGGCTATCTGGACCGGATCGACCGGCAGGGCACGGCCGTCAACGCCGCGTATCTGATCCCGCAGGGCAGCGTCCGGATGCTGGCCATGGGCTGGGACGACCGCCCGGCCACCGCGGACGAGCTCGCCACCATGAAGCGCCTGATCTCCGAGGGGATGGCACAGGGCGCGGTGGGCATGTCGTCAGGGCTGACGTACACCCCCGGGATGTACGCCTCGGACGCGGAGCTGACCGAGCTGTGCCGGGTGGTGGCCGCCTACGACGGCTACTACTGCCCCCACCACCGCTCCTACGGCGCCGGTGCGCTGGAGGCGTACACGGAGATGGTGGCGCTCACCCGCGAGGCGGGCTGCGCGCTCCATCTGGCGCACGCCACCATGAATTTCGGCGTCAACCGGGGCCGGGCACCCGAGCTGCTGGCCCTTCTCGACGAGGCGCTGGCGGACGGTGCCGACATCACTCTCGACACCTACCCCTACACCCCGGGCTGCACCACGCTGGCCGCCATGCTGCCGAGCTGGGCCAACGAGGGCGGCCCCGAGGCGACGCTGGCGCGGCTGGCCGACCCTGCGACGGCGGCCCGGATCCGGCACGTCATGGAGGTGGAGGGCGCCGACGGCTGCCACGGGGTGCCGATCGAGTGGGACACCATCGAGATCTCCGGCGTCAGCGATCACGCGCTGGCCGACCATGTGGGCCGTACGGTCGCTCGGTCCGCGGCGCTGCGCGGGGAGGAGCCGTGGGAGACGGCGCTGCGGCTGCTGACCGAGGACCGGCTCGGCTCGACGATCCTGCAGCACGTCGGCCACGAGGAGAACGTGCGGGCCATCATGCGGCACCGGGTGCACACCGGCGGCAGCGACGGCATCCTCCAGGGCGCCAAGCCCCACCCGCGGGCCTACGGCACCTTTCCGCAGTATCTGGGCCGGTATGTACGTGAGTTGGGCATTCTCTCCCTGGAGGAGTGCGTCGCCCACCTCACCGGCCGCCCGGCGGCCCGCCTCCGCCTCCCCGACCGGGGGGTGGTGCGCGAGGGGTACGTCGCGGACCTGGTGCTCTTCGACCCGGAGACGGTCGCGGCCACGGCCACGTTCGCCGAGCCCCGCTCCCTCCCGGCCGGCATCCCCTACGTCTTCGTCGCCGGGCAGCCGGTCATCGAGGAGGGCCGCCGCACCGACGCCCTGCCGGGCCGGTCGATCCGTCGCACAGCGTGAGGCGTGAGGCGTGAGGCGTGAGGGCTAGTCGCGTACGGGGAACTCGGAGGTGTCGATCTCGATCCGCTCGCCGGTGCTGAGGGTCAGCGTGAGGGGCTCCCCGTAAGGGATCTCCTGGACCTTGGCGTATTCCGTGGCGTGCGGCTCGGTCATCAGCGTGCAGAGCTGCTTGAACGGGTCGGCGATCAGGTAGAGCTCGATCCCGAAGCGTGCGTACTTGGCGACGTTGCGGACGTAGTCCTTGTCGTCGTCGGGCCGGGAGGGCACTTCGGCAACAGCGAGGACTTCGTTGCAGGGGTAGCCGTTACCGAGACGCTCCGCTCCCTGAGCGAGAATCGTGAGGTCTGGTGCCGCGTCGTTCTCACCGGGAAATCTCACCAGGACGTCGCTGAATACGCGATCCCGGCCGATTTCCGTCTGCCACACCGCGTAACGCGCCACGGCCACAGTCACATCCTGCTCCGGACTCCGCGGAGTCATGATCACTTCCCCGTCGAAGATCTCGACCTTGTAACCCTCGGGAATGGCTCCGCGCTCGAGCAGGTCATCCATTACCGTCACGGCCGCTCACCTCCTGCGCTCATTATGCGTGATCGCGACTCCCCCGGAGGGGCTACGCGTGCTGGTAGGCGACCAGCGAGATCCCCACGTAGTGGACGGCGAACGCGGCCAGCGTGAAGGAGTGGAACACCTCGTGGAAGCCGAACCAGCGGGGTGACGGGTTCGGCCGCTTGATGCCGTAGATGACGCCGCCCGCGCTGTAGAGGACGCCGCCCACGATGACGCACACCATCACCCCGATCCCGCCCTGCCGCATGAAGTCGGGCAGGAAGAAGACGGCGGCCCAGCCCATGGCGATGTAGCAGGGCGTGTAGAGCCAGCGCGGGGCGCCCACCCAGAAGACCCGGAAGGCGATACCGAGCCCGGCGGCTATCCAGATGCCCCACAGCAGCACGTCACGGCGTCCGTCGGGCAGCAGCAGGATCGTCAGCGGGGTGTAGGTGCCGGCGATGATCAAAAAGATGTTGGCGTGATCGAGACGCCGCAGCACGGCGTTGACACGGGGGCTCCAGTCGCCGCGGTGGTACAGCGCGCTGACCCCGAAGAGCAGGCAGGCCGTCAACGTGTAGATGGCGCAGGCGACTCGGCCGCGGGTGCTGTCGGCGAGAGCGGTCAGGAACATGCCGGAGACCAGCACGGCGGGGAACATGCCCAGATGCAGCCAGCCCCGCAGTTTGGGCTTGATGGCCTCCGCCGCGGAGTGCGCCGAGGCGGACAGCCGGGCGGCGGCCGAGTGCGGAGGGGAGGAGGTGGCGGCGGCCGTGGGGGAGGCCGCAGCGGAGTCGTGCGAGGGGGAGTCGTGCGAGGACGGTGCGCTGGAGGGTGGGGAGGTCACAGCGGCAGGCTCCGAAGACGGGGACGCGGAGTCGGTCATCAGGCCATCGTACCCACGACATATGTGCGACCTACGCTCCCGTAGGTTACGGGTCGCCGCCAGTCGGAATGACCCTGTGTGCCGCCTGGGAAGACCCTACGTGTCGACGGACACACACACCCCGTCTGGACAGACAACCATTCGCATCGCATGATCAGATGAGCACAAGCGGCACCGGATGAGCGACGAGACAAACCGCCACGAAAGCATCCGGGTCGCGGCCCCCAAGGGGCGCGCTGCAAGTCGAAACAAAACCCTCAAACGTCTGGAGCGATCGTGGCGCGCAGTTCTGCGGCTCCCCTCACCTCAACCTCGTCCACCTCGACTTCCGGGGACGCCCCCACCAACCACCAGGAGCTGCTCTCCTGGGTCGACGGCATCGCCGAGCTGACCCAGCCGGACCGCGTCGTGTGGTGCGACGGCTCCGAGGCCGAGTACGACCGCTTGTGCGAAGAGCTGGTCGCCAGGGGCACGTTCAAGAAGCTCGACCCGGTCAAACGCCCCAACTCCTACTACGCCGCCTCCGACCCGTCCGACGTCGCCCGGGTCGAGGACCGTACGTTCATCTGCTCCGAGAAGGAGGAGGACGCGGGCCCCACGAACCACTGGAAGGCCCCCGCGGAGATGAAGGCCGTCTTCATGGGAGACAAGGGGGGCTTCGCCGGGGAACAGGGCATCTTCCGCGGTTCGATGCGCGGCCGCACGATGTACGTCGTCCCGTTCTGCATGGGCCCGCTGGGCTCCCCGCTCTCCGCACTCGGCGTGGAGATCACCGACTCCGCCTACGTCGCCGTCTCCATGCGTACCATGACCCGCATGGGCAGCGCCGTGTTGGAAGAGCTCGGCGAGGAAGGCCGGTTCGTGAAGGCCGTGCACACCGTGGGCGCCCCGCTCGCCGACGGCGAGCAGGACGTGCCGTGGCCCTGCAACCCGACCAAGTACATCTCCCACTTCCCCGAGACCCGCGAGATCTGGTCCTACGGATCGGGCTACGGCGGCAACGCGCTGCTCGGCAAGAAGTGCTACGCGCTGCGCATCGCCTCGGTGATGGCCCGCGACGAGGGCTGGCTGGCCGAGCACATGCTGGTGCTCAAGCTGACGCCGCCGCGCGGGGAGGCCAAGTACGTGGCCGCCGCGTTCCCGTCGGCCTGCGGCAAGACCAACCTGGCCATGCTGCAGCCCACCGTCCCCGGCTGGACGGTGGAGACGATCGGTGACGACATCGCCTGGATGCGGTTCGGCGAGGACGGCCGCCTCTACGCCATCAACCCGGAGGCGGGCTTCTTCGGGGTGGCCCCCGGCACCGGCGAGGACACCAACGCCAACGCGATGAAGACCCTGTGGGGCAACGCGATCTTCACCAACGTCGCCCTCACCGACGACAACGACGTGTGGTGGGAGGGCATGACCGAGGAGCCCCCCGCACACCTCACCGATTGGAAGGGCAACGACTGGACGCCGGAGTCCGGCACCCCCGCCGCACACCCCAACGCGCGGTTCACCGTCCCCGCCGGACAGTGCCCGATCATCGCCCCCGAGTGGGAGGACCCGCGCGGCGTGCCGATCTCGGCCATCCTCTTCGGCGGCCGGCGCGCCACCGCCGTCCCGCTGGTGACCGAGTCCTTCGACTGGCAGCACGGCGTCTTCCTCGGTGCCAACGTCGCCAGCGAGAAGACCGCCGCCGCCGAGGGCAAGGTCGGTGAGCTGCGCCGCGACCCGTTCGCGATGCTGCCCTTCTGCGGCTACAACATGGGCGACTACTTCGGCCACTGGCTGGAGGTCGGCGAGCAGGCCGACCCCGCCAAGCTGCCGAAGATCTACTACGTCAACTGGTTCAAGAAGGACGAGAACGGCTCGTTCGTCTGGCCCGGCTTCGGCGAGAACAGCCGCGTGCTCAAGTGGATCGTCCAGCGGCTGAACGGTCAGGTCGAGGGGGTCGAGACCCCCATCGGCATCCTGCCGCGCAAGGAGGACCTGGACACCGAGGGGCTGGGTCTCTCGGAGTCGGAGCTGGACTTCATCCTGGCGGTCGACAAGGACGTCTGGCGCGACGAAGCGGCACTGATCCCCGAGCACCTGAACACCTTCGGCGACCACACGCCGCGCGCCCTGTGGGACGAGTACCGCGCACTTGTACAGCGCCTGAAGTGACGCCGCGCCCCCCTGCCGCCCCTGGGCGGTCTGCTCCCCCAGCCTTCGGCCGGGGGGCGCCCCCGGGGACACCCCTTGCTCGAAGAGCCTGAGGGAGCAGGGTGGGCAGGCGCAGCACCGGCCACCGGGCCGCACCCGCGCGACGGCTCACGCCGCGGGCGCGGGGTGCGTCCGTCGCGCGGGTGCGGCACCTACACCAGTACGCCCTCGGCGCCGGCGTGGGCCTCGATGCGGGCCGTCATCAGTGCGGTGACCGCCTCGTCGCCGCGAGAGGTGGCGACCGCGAGCGCGTTACCGGCGAGGGTGCGCGCCCGCGCGTGGAGGGAGGCCACATGCGCGGCGTCGGCCCGCAGGGCCGAAGGCTCGGCACGCAGCGGTGCCCGCCCGCCGGACAGGCGAGCCGCGTGGGCGGCGAGCTGCTGCGCGGCGGCATCCAGCGAAGCGCTCGGCGTCAGCGCCCGCAGCTCGTCCGTCACCGTCAGCAGCGCGGTCAGGTGCCCGGCCAGACGGATGTCCAGCTCTTCCTCGCGAGTGCGGCGCGGCAGCCCGGCGTGGGTGCTGTCGGCCACGGTGTGGACCGACTTGGTGCGGATCGGTTCGTACATGGATGGCCTCCTGATGCTTTCCGGAGACCATCCTAACTTGGACACCGTCTAAAGTTGGCCCGCATTCATCGCGCAAGCTCCAGGTGCTCACGACCGGTTACGGCTGGCTGTAACCGTCCAGGAAATGACCGATCCTGGTTACGGCGTCGCGCAGTTCGGTGACACCGGGCAGGTTGACGATCCGGAAGTGATCGGGCTCGGGCCAGTTGAACCCGGTCCCGTGCACAATCATGATCTTCTCCGCGCGCAGCAGGTCGATCACCATCTGCCGGTCGTCCTTGATCTTGTAGACCTTCGGATCCAGCCGGGGGAAAGCGTAGATCGCACCCTTGGGCCGCACACAGGTGACACCCGGAATCCGGGTCAGCAGTTCGTAGGCCGCGTCACGCTGCTCGCACAGCCGGCCGCCCGGCAGCACCAGGTCCTCGATCGACTGCCGCCCGCCCAGCGCCGCGGCCACCGCGTGCTGGGCCGGCACGTTCGCGCACAGCCGCATGTTGGCGAGGATCGTCAGTCCCTCGATATAGCTCGCGGCGTGCGCCTTGGGACCGCAGACCGCGAGCCAGCCGCTGCGGTAGCCGGCGACCCGGTACGACTTGGACAGGCCGTTGAAGGTGAGCGTCAGCAGGTCGGGCGCGACCAGCGTGGTCGGGGTGTGCGTGGCGCCGTCGTAGAGGATCTTGTCGTAGATCTCGTCGGAGCACACGGTCAGGTGGTGACGGCGGGCGATGTCGGTGAGCTCGCGCAGGACCTCCTCGCCGTAGACCGCGCCGGTGGGGTTGTTCGGATTGATGATCACCAGCGCCTTGGTGCGGTCGGTGATCTTGCGCTCGATGTCCGCCGGATCGGGCATCCAGTCGGACTGCTCGTCACAGCGGTAGTGCACCGCGGTGCCACCCGCCAGCGAGACCGAGGCGGTCCACAGCGGGTAGTCGGGCGCGGGGACCAGCACCTCGTCGCCGTCGTCCAGCAGCGCCTGCATCGACATCTGGATCAGCTCGGAGACCCCGTTGCCCAGGTAGATGTCGTCGACCGACAGCTCGATGCCCTGGTTCTGGTAGTGCTGCATCACCGCCCGCCGGGCGGACAGCAGCCCCTTCGCGTCGCCGTAACCGTGCGCGGTGCCGACGTTGCGGAGCATGTCCTCGAGGATCTCGGGCGGGCAGTCGAAGCCGAACGCCGCCGGATTCCCGGTGTTCAGCTTGAGGATCTGGTGCCCTGCCGCCTCCAGCCGCGTCGCCTCCTCCAGGACCGGGCCCCGGATCTCGTAACAGACGTTGGCGAGCTTCGTCGACTGGATGACCTGCATAGCGCCACCTTACGGGCGCCGTTGACAGGGCGCCCTATGTTTTCCCTCACCTCGGGGACCCCTCGCCCCACCGCGCGGAGGAACTCCCTGGGCTCCACCCCCTCCCCCTGCATTGACAGCGACTCCCAGTTGAGAGTTACTGTCAAAACATTCGGGTCAGAAGGAAGGGGCTCCCATGACCACCGCACCCCAGAGCCCGGCACGCCGCTGGTGGGCGCTGGGCGCCCTCGGCGCCTGCATGCTCACCCTCGGCTTCGACCTGACGATCCTGAACGTCGCACTGCCCGAGATGGCCTCCCAACTGCATGCCGACACCGGCGACATGCAGTGGATCGTCGACGCGTACGTCGTCGTCTTCGCCGCGACGATGCTGCCCGCCGGCCTGCTCGGCGACCGCTACGGCCGCCGACTGCTGCTGATGGCGGGACTGGCCGTCTTCCTCGTCGGCTCGCTGCTGGGCACCCTCGCGGACCGGCCCGGCTGGGTGATCGCGGCCCGCGCCGGAATGGGACTCGGAGCGGCCCTGGTCTCCCCCCTGGTGCTGGCCGTGCTGCCGTCGCTCTTCCCCGACGAGAAGGAGCGCACCAAGGCCATCGGGGTGGTCACCGCGGCCGTCGCGGGCGGCATGCCGCTCGGGCCGATCATCGGTGGCTGGCTGCTGGACCACTACTGGTGGGGCTCGATCTTCCTCGTCAACGTTCCGCTCGCGGCGCTCGGCATCCTCGCCTGCCTGCTGCTCCTGCCCGAGTCCCGCGACCCGTCCGCCACCCGCGTCGACCCGCTGAGCGGCGTACTGGGTGTGGCCGGACTCGCCCTGCTCGTCTTCGCGATCATCGAGGGCCCGACGCGCGGCTGGAGCGATCCGCTGATCATGGGGCTCCTCCCCGGCTCGGTGCTGCTGCTGGTGTGGCTGCTGCTGCGCGAGCGGCGCACCGAGCAGCGCGGTGCCCGGCCCATGCTCGACCTCGCGCTGCTGCGCGCCCCCGGATTCCGCTGGAGCGCCCTGGCGGTGACGCTGGTGACGCTGGTGCTGGCCGGGCTGCTGTTCATCGTTCCGCAGTACCTCCAGACGGTCCTGGGCAACGACGCGCTCGGCACCGGTGTGCGCCTGCTGCCGATGATGGCCGGGATCGTGGTCGCCGCCCGGGCCGCCGGCCCGCTGACCGCACGGCTGGGGCCGCGGCCGGTGATCAGTGCGGGCCTCACGGCACTCGCGTTCGCCGCGTTCCTCGGTGCCCGTACCGGCACCGCCGACGGGTACGCCCTGGCCGCCACCTGGCTGACGGTCACCGGGCTCGGTGCCGGGCTGGCCATGGTGCCCGCCATGGACGCCGCCCTCGCCACACTCCCCGCCGACCGCACCGGCAGCGGCTCCGGGCTGCTGATGACGGTGCGACAGGTGGGCACGGCACTGGGCATCGCCCTGCTGGGCAGCCTGCTCGCCCAGACGTACGCCACCCGGCTGGATGCGGATCCCCGGGCGGCGGGCGGTCGGGCCGCCGCGGCCGTACCGGAGGCGGAGGAATCCGTCGTCACCGCGCACGAGATCGCCGACCGGCTCGGTCTGCCGCAGCTCGCCCACGCCGCGGACAAGGCCTTCCTGGCCGGGATGAGCCAGGTGCTGCTGGTGTGCGGCGCCGCGGCCGTGGCGGGCGCGCTGCTGCTGGCGACCGCGCCCGGCGCACTGCCGCGCCGACACCGCGAGGACACCGGCAGTGTCCCGGACATGGCCCTGCCAGGGGACGATGGCCGACAATGAGATGTATGGCCCCCGCACGTACAGAATCCGCCGACGACACCGCGGCGGACACCGACCTTCCCCCAGCCAAGCCGAGTCTGCGCGAGCGCAAGAAGATCCAGACCCGGCAGGCCATCCGGCGGACCGCATACCGCCTCTTCGAGGAACAGGGGTACGACGCCACGCCCGTCGACCAGATCGCCGAGGAGGCGGAGGTCTCCCCCAGCACCGTCTTCCGCTACTTCCCCACCAAGGAAGACATCGTGCTGACCGACGAGTACGACCCCTTGATCGAGGAGACGCTGCGGCAGCGCCCGCCGAACGAGCCCCCGGTCGCCGCACTGCGCGAAGCCCTGTACTCCTCGATCGCCCGTATCTACCAGGCCGACGCCGCCGAGACCCTGCAGCGCGTCCGTCTCATCCGGGAGGTGCCCGCACTGCGCGGCCGGATGAGCGAGCACTCGGCGGAGACGGCATGGCTGCTGCGCCGCGCCCTCGCCGAGCGCACCGGCCGCGCCGAGGACGACCTCGAACTGCGCATCGTGACCGGCGCCATGCTCGGGGCCCTCATGGAGGCCATGTACTCCTGGGTGGACACCGGCACGGCGGGCACCCTGGAGGACCTGCGCGCTCTGGTGACCCGCGCCCTGGGCGTACTGGAACGCGGGCTGACGCTGTAGCCTCCCGCGGCGGCGCGGCCCGGGACTCCCTCCGCCCCTCAGTCGCGCAGGGCCGCCTCCAGCGCCTCCACGTCCGTTACCGGCGCGGCGCACACGAAGCCACGGCACACATAGGCGGCGGGGCGGCCCTCGACCAGCCCCCGGTCCCGCAGCAGCGGTACCTCGGCGGTGTCCGGCGCACCCACGGCCACCACGGCGCCGGGTGCGCCGGCCAGCAGGGCGGCCCGGTGCAGTGGGGCGGCCTCCTCGCCGCCCACCACGGCGACCTCTCGCGGACCGTCCAGCAGCGCCTCGCCGACGGCCAGCCCCCAGCCGATGAAGCGGGGTGCCCGTGCGGCGAGTTCCCGTACGACGCCGAGCGCCTGCTCGGCGGCTTCCCGGTAGCGGTGGTCGCCCGTGTAGGCGCCGTAGGTCAGCAGCGCACCGGCAGCCGCGTTCCATCCGGAGGGCACGGCGTTGTCGGTGGGGTCCTGGGGGCGCCGGATCAGCTGCTCGGCGTCGTCGGCCGTGTCGTACAGGGTGCCGTCCTCGCCGGCGAACCGTTCCAGCACCGTGTCCAGGAGGGTTCCCGCACGCGTCAGCCACTCGGCGCCGCCGGTCACCGCGTACAGCGTCAGATAGCCCTCCGCGGTGTCGGCGTAGTCCTCCAGTACGCCCGCGCTGCTGCCGGGTACCCCGTTGCGCGAGGTACGCACCAGGCGGCGCCCCTCGTCGAACGAGTGCACCTCGGCGAGCAGACGTGCGGCACGGACGGCTGCTTCCACCAGATCGGGCCGTTCGAAATAGGCGCCCGTCTCGGCGAGCGCCGCGACGGCCAGCCCGTTCCAGGCCGTCACGACCTTGTCGTCGCGCTCGGGCCGCGGCCGCTGCGAACGCGCCTCGAACAGCCTGCGCCGTACGGACTCGAAGCGGGCCGCGTCCATCAGCGGCGAGGCCCGGTCCGGGAGCTGCAGCACGGACGCGCCGCCCTCGAACGTGCCCTCCTGCGTGACACGGAAGCAGTCGGCCGCCGACCGGGCGTCGTCCTCCCCCAGCACCTCGGCGAGCTGCTGCGGGGTCCATACGTAGTAGGCGCCCTCGGCGTGGCGGCCGTGCCCGTCGTCGCTGTCGGCGTCCAGCGCGGAGGCGAAGCCGCCCTCGGCGGTGCCGAGCTCGCGGACCAGGAAGTCCGCCGTCTCCAAAGCGACGCGGCGGGCCCGCTCCGCCCCGGTGGAACGCCACAGATGCGCGTACACGCGACACAGCAGCGCGTTGTCGTAGAGCATCTTCTCGAAGTGCGGAACGATCCATTCCGCATCGACGGAGTAGCGGGCGAAACCGCCCCCCAACTGGTCGTAGATCCCGCCCCTGGCCATCGCCTCGCACGTCGCCTCGACCATCTGCAGCGCACCCTCGGAGCCGGTGCGCGCATGATGCCGCAGCAGGAACTCCAGCACCATCGACGGCGGGAACTTCGGCGCCCCGCCGAACCCTCCGTGCCGGGCGTCGAAGTCCTTGGTCAGCCCGAGCAGCGCGGCTCCCATCTCCTCACCGCCGGGCGCCTGCGGCGCACCCAGCCGGATGCTGCGCCCGGCCAGGTCCGCGCTGATCCGGGAGGCGACATCGGCCACCTCCTCGCGCCGGTCCTGCCACGCGGTCCGTACGCCCTCCAGGATCTGCCGGAAGGAGGGCATGCCGTGCCGCGGCTCGGGCGGGAAGTACGTCCCGAAGTAGAACGGCTCGGCGCCGGGCGTCAGAAACACCGTCATCGGCCAGCCGCCCTGCCCGGTCGCCGCCTGCACGGCCTCCATGTAGACGGCGTCCACGTCCGGCCGCTCCTCGCGGTCCACCTTCACGCTGACGAAGTGCGCGTTCATCAGCTGCGCCGTCGCCTCGTCCTCGAAGCTCTCGTGCGCCATCACATGGCACCAGTGGCAGCTCGCGTACCCCACGCTCAGCAGCACCGGCACCCCGCGCCGCCGCGCCTCCTCGAAGGCCCCCTCACCCCAGGGCCACCAGTCGACGGGGTTCTCCGCGTGCTGGAGCAGGTACGGAGAGGTCTCATCCGCGAGTCGATTCGCCATACGGCCATGGTGACGCACCGCGCACGGCGGGACGCACTCCGGTTGGGCCGCAGGCGGCCGACCGCCGTCAGTGCGAGCCCGCCGGAGCCGACGGGGAGGGCCCTGTCGGCTCCTTTGCGAACCGGGCGCCCCGGCACCACACGACAGTAGGCTGAGCCCAGCAGCGCCGGAACTGCCGAGGCTCCTCGAGGAGGTACAGCATGGCCGCCGAGATGGTCGCGCCCGCGTGGATGCACACGCAGATCAGCGCGGAGCAGTACGACTCCTGGTCCGAGGAGCAGTGCGCCGGCATCGAGATCGTGGACGGAATGGTCGTCGTGAGCCCGAGCGCGTCCAAGCGGCACAACCGGCTGGCCCGGATCTTGGCCAACGCCCTGGACACCGCCGCGGGCCCGGACTGGAACGCCGACACGGACTTCGACGTCCGCCTGCAGGACGTTCCGCTCACCAACCGGCGTCCGGATGTCATCGTGTACCGGGCGGAGACGCTCGACCTGACGCCCACACGTCCGGAGCATGTGCTCCTCGTGGTGGAGGTCGTGTCGCCGGGCTCGGAGACCACCGACCGGATCGTGAAGGTGGACCAGTACGCAAAAGCGGGAATCTGCTTCTACTGGCGGATCGAACAGGCCGCCACCGGTGTCCCGATCGTCTACACCTATGTTCTCGATCCCGCTACCAGGACGTACAGGGACGGCGAGGTGTTCACCGGCGTCATCAAGGCCACCGCGCCCTTCTCCGTCACTGTCGATCTGGGAACCCTCTGACAGCGCCGAAGCTCATACCGAAGCTCATTCCCTCATGACCGATCACAAGGGAAAGCGGTAGCTCCGGGGAACGGGAACGCGGAAACGTCTCCGGCCATGGTGACGCACCGCGCACGGCGGGACGCACTCCGGTTGGGCCGCAGGCGGCCGACCGCCGTCAGTGCGAGGCCCGTGCGCCGCCCGTCGCCTCCCAGCCGGCCACCGCGAGGGCACGGTAGGCGGCGTAGGCGGCGGCGGGGTCGCCCTCGTCGACCCATGGGACGGCGCCGACGTGCCCGTCGACGGCGGCGAGGGCTTCCATGGCCTCCCCGTAGCGTTCGGCGCGGACGAGGAACCAGACGAGCAGATGGAGCACGTGCGGGCGGACCGGGTGGTCGTCCTCGACCTGGTCGACCGCGTACTCGGCGGCCTCGACAGCCTTGCTGATCTCCTCGCTCCGGTAGAGGCCGCGGACCATGTTCACCTCGGGCAGGTGGTCGTAGGCGGCGAACAGCGGGAGCGCGGGGAGCAGGGTGCCCTCGGGGGCGTGCGCCGCGGCGGTGCGGGCGAAGTCGTCGGCCTGCTGCTTGGACCCCACGGCCTTGGCCGACCAGTAGGGCAGCGCCGCGAGATGGGCGCCCATGTGTGTGGGCGCCAGTCGCCGGACGGTGGCCCACAGGGACTCGAAATCGGCCTCGCGGTAGCCGAGGTGGCGGGCGATGAACAGCTCGGTGATGTACGGCGTCGGGTCGGTGGGGGCCAGCTTCGCGGCGTCGCGCGCCACCTCGCGGGCCTCCTCCAGGATGATGCGGTAGGCGCTGGAGTTGGCGTCGGCCAGCGCTTGGAAGACCAGGAACTGCGCGTACACCTGCGCGCCCCCGTGGTCGTGCGGCTGCTGGGCGCGCCACTCCCGCAGCCAGCGGGCGTCCGGAAGCGCGCCGGGCCGGTCCTTGCTGAAGGACACGCCCGCGGCACCGGCGTCGGGCGGCCCCTCGGCTTCCGCCGCCTTGCCGCCCGCTTCCTCGGCGTACGCCCGGGAGCTCGCGAGCTCCATCGCCGCCGCGCCCGCCAGCGACTGCACCCGCTGCCAGCGCAGCTCGTACTCGTCACCGGTGAAGGCCAGCAGCCGTGCCACCGGCTGATAGTCCTGGGTGCGCTGGGTCTCCTCCAGCGCCTCGACCAGCTCCCGGTCGGGGCCGGGCAGCCGTACGTCGAGCTCGTCGGCGGGGACGAAGCCGTATCCGGCACTCGGATCGACCGCCCGGAGCGGCCCCGCGCCGCCCTGTCCGAGGCTTTGCCGCAGCCGCCTGCGGCGCATCACCGGATAGACGGCCACACCGAAGATGGCGACGAGTGCGATCAGGAGGAGCAGGGCTTCCATGACGTCGGATCTCCACGCTGTGACGGGCTTGGGCATCTCCCGGCCGGAGTCCCCCGGCTACCGCTGGGAGGCGCCCCCCGGGGGGAAGGCTGGGTCGGGACCGTGCGGAGGGGCCGGGCTCGGCCTGAGCCCGCCCCACTCCACCGTACGGCCCACTAGTCTCGCCTCCATGAGTGAGCAGCGCGACAACGGCATCGGCAGCGGGGCCGACGACACCCCGACGACCCCGCAGACACCGCAGGGCTTCGAGACCCTCGCCATCCACGCGGGCCAGGCCGCCGACGAGGGCACGGGGGCGGTGGTACCGCCCATCCACCAGGTCTCCACCTACAAACAGGACGGCGTCGGGGGGCTGCGCGGCGGCTACGAGTACAGCCGCTCGGCGAACCCGACCCGCACCGCATTGGAGGAGAATCTGGCCGCGCTGGAGGGCGGCAGGCGCGGCCTCGCCTTCGCCTCGGGGCTGGCCGCCGAGGACTGCCTGCTGCGCACCCTGCTCACCCCCGGCGACCATGTGGTCATCCCCGACGACGCGTACGGCGGCACCTTCCGGCTCTTCGCGCGGGTCGCCGAGCGGTGGGGGGTGCAGTGGTCGGTGGCCGACTCCTCCGACCCGGCCGCCGTACAGGCCGTGCTGCGCGAGCGCACCAAGGCGGTGTGGGTGGAGACCCCCTCCAACCCGCTGCTGGGCATCACCGACATCGCGGCGGTCGCCGAGGTGGCGCACGGCGCGGGCGCGCGGCTGGTCGTCGACAACACCTTCGCCAGCCCCTATCTGCAGCAGCCGCTCGCGCTCGGCGCCGATGTCGTCGTGCACTCGACGACCAAGTACATGGGCGGCCACTCCGACGTGGTGGGCGGCGCGCTGGTCGTCGCCGATCCCGCGCTCGGTGACGAGCTGGCCTTCCACCAGAACGCGATGGGCGGCATCGCCGGGCCCTTCGACTCCTGGCTGGTGATGCGCGGCATCAAGACGCTGGGCGTCCGGATGGACCGGCACGGGGAGAACGCGGCCCGCGTGGTGCAGCTGCTGACCGCGCACCCGAAGGTGACCGAGGTCTTCTACCCCGGGCTGCCCACCCACCCCGGGCACGAGATCGCGGCCAAGCAGATGCGCGGCTTCGGCGGGATGGTGTCCTTCCGGGTCGAGGGCGGCGAGGAGGCCGCGGTGCGGGTGTGCGACCGGGCGCAGCTGTTCACCCTGGGCGAGTCGCTGGGAGGAGTGGAGTCGCTGATCGAGCACCCGGGGCGGATGACGCACGCCTCGGCGGCGGGCTCCGCGCTGGAGGTACCGGCCGATCTGGTCCGCCTCTCGGTGGGCATCGAATCGGCCGACGATCTGCTGGCGGACCTGACCCGGGCCCTGGGGTAGGCACTCCGCAGGGGTGTGGCGGGCGGGTCACCAGCCCCCGGCGGGCGGAGTCGTCGTCGGGGGCGGGTCCGACCAGGGCTGGATGACGAGGCTCCACACGGCCAGTGCCAGCAGTCCCGCCAACACCCCTGTCCACAGCGCCGTCCGCAGGACCCGACGCCACCGCAGCAGGCGGGCCCCCTCCGCGAGGGCCCGCTCCGCGAGGTCGGCGGGCACGGGTTCGGCGGTGCGCTGCTCCAGCAGGCGCCGTACCTCGGCCTCCTTGCGGTCAGGCAGGCTCATGCGCCGCCTCCGCTTCCTCGCGCGGGCCGCTCCTGCTGCGCCTGCTGGGCCCGCTGTCCGGGCCGTTCCGGCTGTGCCCGCCGCTGTGCGGGGCCTCAGGCGGGCGGCTGAGCAGCGTGGCCATGGCGCGGGTGTGCAGCGCGCGCACCCGTTCGACGGGGAGCCCCAGCCCGGCGGCGACCTGCTCCTCGGCCACCCCCTCGTACAGCCGCAGCACCAGCACCAGCCGTTCCTGCGGGGGCAGCACGCCCAGCAGTCCGCCGCGCGGGCGGCGGTGCCGCCGGCCGATGTGGGCGAAGCGTGCGGCCAGCGTCTGCCGGGTGCGCTCGTAGGGATCCTCGCCGCGCAACCGGCTCCAGTCGGCGCGGGTCCGCGCGAGCGCCCGCACCAGCAGTCGTTCCGCCTCGGGTGCGGCACCGGGCGGTTCGGCGGTCAGCAGTGTGGCGGCATGCAGCAATCGGCCACCCGCGCCCGCGACGAACGCCTCGAACTCCCGGGCGCGGAGGCGCTCCTGCCGTGCCTGACGCTCTCGCACGCCGCCTCCCGTGCCGCCTATAGGACGGCAGGGCTGCAGATCAAATCAAGAGGCGCGTCAAGGGCTTTCGGGAGCTCAGGAGTCGGCGCTGGGAGGCTGCGCGAGGCTGCTCGGGTTCAGTTCGAGCATCGCCTTGTTGAAGCGGGTGAGAAGTTTGCAGAACGTGCCGCGCTCCTCTTCCGACCAGTCCTTGGTGATGAGCTGCATCAGATTGCGTCGCGAGGAGCGGACCTCCTCCAGCCGCGCCTCGCCGCGCGGCGAGAGCTGGAGGACGACCGCGCGCCCGTCCTCGGGGTGCGAGGTGCGCTTGACCAGGCCCGACTCGACCAGCGGGGCGACCTGCCTGGTCACCGTCGAGGAGTCGATGCCCATGCCGGCGGCGAGCGCCTTGACGCCCATGGGGCCCTCCTGGTCGAGGCGGTTGAGCAGGAGGTAGGCCGCGCGGTCCATCGAGTTGCGGGCCTGGCCGAGCCCGCCGAGCCTGGTCTGCTCCGCACGCCGCGCGTACACGGCCAGCTGGTGCTGCATGGCTTCCAGTACGGCGGCTCCGGAGGCGGGCTTGGCAGCGGCTTCGGAGGCGGCACCGTGGTCGGCAGGCACCGCGGGTTCTTCGTCCGGCGCGTCGGGGGTGTCTGTCGTCATGTCCGGGTGCGTGGGCATGGCAGGTGCGCTCACTTCGTCGATCTGCGGGATTTTTTGTGGAGTTTTGACAGTTTTGGGGTGGTCTGTTGGGTGCATCGACCTGAGGTGGTGGCCACAGAGTACGCGGAGCGGGCCGGTGACGTACCTCCAGTGCACAAACCAGTGACGCGGACCACGCGGACCACCCCGCACCCGAGCCGGGCACGCCCTCGCCGCCCCCACCCCCGGCGGCCGCCTGCCCGGCGGCCCGCCCACCGGCCGGCCGACTGCCAGACTGGCGGAATGGTCACCAGTGCAACCCCCGCTGCCACCTCCCACCACCGCGAACTGCCCGTCTCGCTGGACGATGTACGCCTCGCCCACAAGACCCTCGCGGGCGTCGCCCGCACGACGGCCGTGGAGGGCACCCGGCACCTCTCCTCACTGGTCGGCTCCCCCGTCCACCTCAAGTGCGAGAACCTCCAGCGCACCGGGTCGTTCAAACTGCGCGGCGCCTATGTGCGGATCGCGGGGCTCGCACCCGAGGAGCGGCGGCGCGGGGTGGTCGCGGCGAGCGCCGGCAACCACGCCCAGGGTGTCGCACTGGCGGCCTCACTGCTGGGGGTGACCTCCACGGTCTTCATGCCGGTGGGTGCCCCGCTGCCGAAGGTCGCCGCCACCCGCGAGTACGGGGCGCGGGTGCGGATGCACGGCCAGGTCGTGGACGAGACGCTGGAGGCCGCCAAGGAGTACGCGCACGCCACCGGCGCCGTCCTCATCCACCCCTTCGACCACCCGCACGTGGTGGCGGGCCAGGGGACGCTGGGCCTGGAACTGCTGGAGCAGTGCCCCGAGGTGCGCACCGTCGTGGTGGGTGTCGGCGGCGGCGGGCTGCTCGCCGGGATGGCCGTCGCCATCAAGTCGCTGCGCCCCGACGTGCGGCTGATCGGAGTGCAGGCCGAGGGGTCGGCCGCGTATCCGCCGTCGCTGCGGGCCGGGCGCCCGGTGGCGCTGGACTCGGTCTCGACGATGGCGGACGGCATCAAGGTCGGCAAGCCGGGAGAGGTGCCGTTCGAGATCATCCGCACCCTGGTCGACGACATCCGCACGGTCTCCGAAGACGCCCTCTCCAGCGCCCTGTTGCTCTGCCTGGAGCGGGCCAAGCTCGTGGTGGAGCCCGCGGGGGCGAGCTCGGTCGCGGCACTGCTGTCGGCGCCGCACAGCTTCGAGGGGCCGGTCGCGGCGGTGCTCTCGGGCGGGAACGTCGACCCCCTTGTGATGCAGCGGACGCTGCGCCACGGCATGGCGGCGGCAGGGCGCTACCTCTCGCTGCGGCTGCGGCTGTCGGACCGGCCCGGAGCGCTCGCGGCGCTGCTGGGCGAGCTGTCGGTGATGGACGCCAACGTGCTGGACGTGAGCCATGTGCGGACCGACCCGCGGCTCGGCCTGGACGAGGTGGAGGTCGAGCTGCACCTGGAGACCAAGGGCCCCGAGCACTGCGTGGAGGTGGCCTCCGGACTGCGTGCGGCGGGGTACACGGTGATGAGCTGACCCGGTCCTCGGGTGCGACGGCGGCCAGAGCCGCGGGAGCCACGGGAATACGCGAACACCCGCGACGGACGCGGACTATCGCGTATCGCTTGACGCGATACATCGCGTCCTTTCATACTGCTGTGCGGCGGGCTGAAGCTCGTCGCGTATCCGTACATGCCGGAACTGTCCGGCGGATCTAGCATCTTCTTAGAGCGTCACGCTCCACACTCTGGGAGTCCATCCATGCCAGGTGCCATTTACGCCGAGGGGCTGGTGAAGACCTTCGGCGAGGTGAGGGCTCTGGACGGCGTCGATCTCGACGTCCCCGAATCCACCGTGCTCGGCCTGCTGGGGCCCAACGGCGCGGGCAAGACCACCACCGTCCGGGTGCTGACCACCCTCCTGCGGCCCGACGCGGGCCGGGCCGTCGTCGCCGGGATCGACGTGCTCAAGAACCCCACGGCGGTGCGCCGCTCGATCGGCCTCTCGGGCCAGTTCGCCGCCGTCGACGAGTATCTGACCGGCCGCGAGAACCTGCAGATGGTCGGGCAGCTCTACCAGATGTCCGCACGCGACGCGAAGAAGCGGGCCACCGAACTGCTGGAGCGCTTCAACCTGGCCGACGCCGCCGACCGTACGACCAAGACGTACTCGGGCGGCATGCGCCGCCGGCTCGACCTCGCCGCCGCGCTGGTCGTCAGCCCGCCCGTGATGTTCATGGACGAGCCGACCACCGGTCTCGACCCGCGCAACCGGCAGCAGTTGTGGGAGGTCATCGAGGAACTGGTCGCGGGCGGCACGACGCTGCTGCTGACCACGCAGTACCTGGAGGAGGCCGACCGGCTCGCGCACGACATCGCCGTGGTGGATCACGGCACGGTCATCGCCCGCGGCACCTCCGACCAGCTCAAGGCCCAGACCGGCGGCGAGCGCATCGAGGTCGTCGTCCACGAGCGCGAGGACATCCCCGCGGCCCAGGAGGTCCTCAACAGCCACGGGATGCGCGGCACGGCGTGCGAGGGCTGCACCGTCGAGCAGCACACCCGCAAGCTGACCGTCCCGGTCACCGGCGGGGCCAAGCTGCTCGCCGAGGTCATCAGGGAGCTGGACACCCGGGGCATCGAGATCGACGACATCGGCCTGCGCCGCCCCACCCTCGACGACGTCTTCATCTCCCTGACCGGCCACGCCGCCGAAGGCGAGCGGCAGCCGAAGGCAGCCGAGCAGAACGCGACCGAAGACACGCCCGAGCCCCAGGAGGCCACCAAGTGACGGCCACAGCACAGGCCGCGTCGCCCACCACCCCCCGTGGCCGGGGCGGGATCACACAGTCGATAACCGACTCACTCGTGATGGCCAAGCGCAACCTGATACGCATGGTGCGCATCCCCGAGGTCGTCATCTTCGGACTGATCCAGCCGATCATGTTCGTGGTGCTGTTCAGCTATGTCTTCGGCGGCTCCATCAAGGTCCCCGGCGCCGGGACGGACGCCGGCTCCTATCGTGAGTTCCTGATGGCCGGTATCTTCGCGCAGACCGTCACCTTCGCGACGGCGGGCGCCAGCGCCGGTATCGCCGAGGACATGCACAAGGGCCTCGTCGACCGGTTCCGCTCGCTGCCGATGACCCGCGGCGCCGTACTGACCGGGCGCACCATCGCCGACCTCGTGCAGACGGCGCTGACCCTGGTCGTTCTCGCCATCGTCGCGGCGCTCGTCGGCTGGGCCCCGCACCACGGGCTCCTCGACGCCCTCGCCGGCTTCGGTCTGCTGTTGCTGCTCGGGTACGCGTTCACCTGGATCGGCGCCCTGATCGGACTGTCCGTACGCACTCCGGAGGCGGCCACCTCCGGCGGGTTGATCTGGCTGTTCCCGCTGACCTTCATCTCCGTCGCGTTCGTGCCCTCGCAGAACATGCCCGCCTTCCTGCAGCACGTCGCGGAGTGGAACCCGTTCAGCGCAACGGTGGTGGCCTGCCGCGAACTGTTCGGCAACCTGCCGCCCGGCTACCCGGTCCCGGACGCCTGGCCGATGCAGCACCCGGCCTGGGCCTCGCTGCTGTGGTCGGTCGCCATCATCGTGGTCTTCCGCACCCTGGCGGTCCGCAAATACCGCTCGGCGACGGGGTGAGCCCACCCAGCACGCCGCACGACCCACGGACGAACGGCGGACGGCCCGCGCCGCAGCGCGGGCCGTCCGCCGGTCGTGGTCGCAAGGGGCCCCTCCGGCCCAGGGCGCGGAGGTTCCGCCGTCAGCCCCGGTAGGGCTTGGCCTCCAGGATGCGCACGGAGGCCATCTTGCCGTTCGGCAGCTCGTACTCGGCGTCCTGGCCGACCTTCTTGCCCATCACACCGGAGCCCAGGGGCGATTGCGGAGAGTAGGTCTCGATCTCCGAGCTGGCGTACTCGCGGGACGCCAGCAGAAAGGTGATGGTGTCGTCCTCGTCGCCGTCGAAGGCGATCTTGACCACCATGCCGGGCTCGACCACACCGTCGTCCGCCGGAGCCTCACCGACCTTCGCGTTCTCCAGGAGCTGCTGAAGCTGCCGGATCCGCAGCTCCTGCTTGCCCTGCTCCTCCTTGGCCGCGTGGTACCCGCCGTTCTCGCGGAGGTCGCCCTCTTCGCGAGCCGCCTCGATCTTCTTGGAGATCTCGGTGCGTGCAGGACCCGACAGGTACTCCAGCTCGGCCTTGAGCTGGGAGTACGCCTCCTGGGTCAGCCAGGTGACGTTGTCGCTGGTCTGGGTCACAGGTGCTCCTCGTCGGTACTGGGATATCAGCTGATGCAGCAAACGCCCTACCAGAAAGGGTGCGCCTTCACTGGTGGGCGAAACCACGAGCTTAACAATTTCGGCGGAAAAGGGAAGAAGGCCCTGTCTCCGTCGCAGGTCAGCGAGGCCCGCGGAGCCTGCCACCCAACCGGGCCGCAGCCAGGTCGGAACCGGGCCGCACCCGGGTCGCAGCCGGGCTATCTCTTCTCGCAGCCCACCAGCTCGGCGGTGGTGGCGCGGTCCGTGACCCGCATCGCGAAGACCCTGTCGACGCGGGAGCTTCCCGAGGGGAACTCGACCTGCTTCCGGCCGACCTCGCTACCGTCCTCCGCACGGGCACGCAGCGTGCACACGCCCTCGGCACCGGCGTCCTTGCGCACCTCCAGGTGCACCTCGACCGCGCTGTCGGAGACGGCCTTCCACTTGATCAGCTCACCGCTCACATCCTGGCCCGAGATGTAGGAGATCCCGATCCAGCCGATCAGCGCGAGCATCAGCACACCGAGCACACCGCCGGTGATCTTCAATCGACGGTCCGTGCGCGCCTCGGCGTCCGCGCTCCCGCCCGCCGAGCGGCCCGCCGTACGCCCGTAACGCCCTTCGGGGACCTGTTGGCGCAGGTCAACCATGGTCCGTTCCTCTCGGCACATGCTCCGGCGGCGTACTGCGGACCCGGCCGGAGCTGAGCGGGGTCCTACCGGGAATACATCGCGGTGCTGATTCGGTCACTATAGAAGCCGCTCGCGAAACCGCTGAAGGCGGGCCGGGCCGATGGCGGAGCCGCTTTGACCTATGAGGATTGAGTTGTGACTGAGCAACTGCGACTGATGGCTGTGCACGCGCACCCCGACGACGAGTCGAGCAAGGGCGCGGCCACCATGGCGAAGTACGTCGACGAGGGGGTGGACGTGCTCGTCGCGACGTGCACGGGGGGTGAGCGGGGCTCCATTCTCAACCCGAAGCTCCAGGGCGACACCTACGTCGAGGAGCACATCCACGAGGTGCGCCGCAAGGAGATGGACGAGGCCAGGGAGATCCTGGGCGTGAAGCAGGCGTGGCTTGGCTTCGTCGACTCGGGCCTGCCCGAGGGCGACCCGCTGCCGCCGCTGCCGGAGGGCTGCTTCGCCCTGCAGGACGTGGACGAGGCCGCCGGCGCGCTGGTGCGGCTCATCCGCGAGTTCCGCCCGCAGGTGATCACCACCTACGACGAGAACGGCGGTTACCCGCACCCCGACCACATCATGACCCACAAGATCTCGATGGTCGCCTTCGAGCACGCCGCGGACACCGAGAAGTACCCCGAGGCGGAGTTCGGCCCGGCCTGGCAGCCGCAGAAGCTCTACTACAACCAGGGCTTCAACCGGCAGCGCACCGAGGCGATGCACAACGCGATGCTGGAGCGCGGGCTGGAGTCGCCGTACACGGAGTGGCTGGAGCGCTGGGAGAAGATGGGGATCAAGGAGCGCCAGATCACCACCTACGTACCCTGCGGCGACTTCTTCGAGATCCGCGACAAGGCGCTGATCGCGCACGCCACCCAGATCGACCCCGACGGCGGCTGGTTCCGCGTTCCGTTGGAGATCCAGCGGGACGTGTGGCCGACCGAGGAGTACGAACTGGCGAAGTCGCGCGTGGCCACCTCCCTCCCCGAGGACGACCTCTTCGCGGGGATCCGCGAGAATTGATGGTATGAGCCCGACGCAGACAACGCTCGTCCAGGTCCTCCCGCTGGCGAAGGACCTGGACGAGAACAAGGTGACCCCCGGTGTGCTCGGCTTCATCGTCTTCGCGGTGATCGGCGCCGCCGTGTGGATGCTGATGAAGTCGATGAACAAGCACATGAAGCGCGTGGACTTCGAGGAGCAGCCTGCCCAGGAGCAGCCCGCGCCGGGGGACGGCCCCGAGAAGACCGGGGCGGACGACGACACCCCCGCCGAGACCGCCGCCTCGGCACCCCCGAAGCGAACGGGCTGAACCCGGCGGCCCGCACACCCCGGCGCACCACTCCCGCCCGTCGCCTGCGACCTGAGTCCGTCTGGAGGACGACATGCTGTTCGGCAGGTTCAAAAACCGTGTCCCCACCGCCGAGGAGGCCCTGGCGGGCCGCCCGGAACCGGCGTACGCGGTGCCCGAGCGTCACACAGTGCTCGGCACGGCTCTGCAGGGCCCGTACCCGGAGGGCCTGGAGGTCGCCGACTTCGGTATGGGCTGCTTCTGGGGCGCCGAGCGCGTCTTCTGGACGGCGGAGGGCGTCTGGACGACCCTCGTCGGCTACCAGGGCGGCTCCACCCCCAACCCGACGTACGAGGAGGTCTGCTCGGGCCTCACCGGCCACGCCGAGGTCGTACGGGTCGTCTTCGACCCGGCGAAGGTCTCCTACGAAGCCCTGCTCAAGCGCTTCTGGGAGGCCCACGACCCGACCCAGGGCTTCCGCCAGGGCAACGACACCGGCACCCAGTACCGCTCGGCGGTCTACACCCACTCCCCCGCGCAGGCTGCCGCCGCCGAAGCCTCCCGCGCCGCCTACCAGCAGGTCCTCACCGCCTCCGGCCACGGCGACATCACCACGGAGCTCCTCCCCGCCGAGGACCGGCCCTTCTACCCGGCCGAGGGCTACCACCAGCAGTACCTGGACAAGAACCCGGCCGGCTACTGCGGGATCGGTGGGACGGGCGTGAGCTGCCCCACTGGGATCGCCCCGGCTGGAAGCTGAAGGACCGCCTTCTCACTCGTTCGGGCGACGTGGTCGGTCCCGCACTCGATACGCTGCTCCCAGGGATCAGAATCTCGCCCATGGGAGCAGCAATGACCACCTCCAGCGCCGGGCAGCCACTCATCCCTCAGCCGCCTGCCACCGTCACGGCCCTCCGCCAGGCCATCGCGCAGATCGCGCCTGCCGCCCTGCCGGCCTTCACCCGGGAACTGGATCAGGCCGCCGATCAGTCCCGTCAGGCTTCCGACCTCACTCCCCTCCAGCGGTTCATCGCGCAGTGGGCCGTCCACGTCCACATTCAGCGGCAGCCGGGTCTCGCGGAAGAGTTCCGTCGCTGGGAGGACACCGCGCAGACCGGTGACGCGCCGCAGGCCCGACGCGCCGCGTCCGCCATCGGCAAGATCCTCGACGACGCACACGCCGCGCTCGGCCTGCCACCCCGGTGAGCACCGACTGGCGCTGGGAGTACGACCCCGATCACGCGCACGTGGCAGGTGGCATCCCCGCTCACGTGGTGACCGAAGTGGAGCGTCTCGCGGGGGAACTGGCCGACCTGGCCAGGATGGGGGTCGACGTCAGCGACTTCGGCAACGGCCCGCGACCGGGCGGTCTGCGTCGCATGGACGCGGCCGGCGGCTGGTTCTACTTCCTGGTATCACCCAGAGACCATTTGATCGTGATCGTCCGCATCATGCCGCCGTTCCCCGAAATCTAGACCGACCCGCCACCGTCGCACGGCGGACGGGGCACCTGGCAGCGCACCCTCGTTGGCACGGGCGTGAGCTGCCCGGTGGGTGTGGCGCCGACCGACGCCTGAGCCGACGGGCCTCTTCGACGGCGCGGCAGCGCTCGTCGAGGCGCTCCTCCCTCCCGGTGCGCCGGGCCGGGAGGGCTGTCGTCGGTCCGGTGCGCGCAGTGGGCGTATCGCGAGGTCACGCCCCACGTAACCTCTTCCTGTGCCAGCCTCCCGCCTGCGTCGCGTCGCCGTACTCGTTCTCGAGGGTGCGAAGCCGCTCGATGTCGGAATTCCCGCGCAGGTCTTCACGACCCGCGCGAGCATGCCGTACGAGGTGCGGGTGTGCGGGGCGGCACCCGGCCTGGTGACCGGCGGCGACGGCCTCGCGTACGACGTGGGCCACGGTCTCGACGCGGTCGCGTGGGCCGATATCGTCTTCGTCCCCGGCTACCGGTTCCCGGACCGCGACGACCCGCCGCAGGCCGTCATCGACGCACTGGTCACCGCCCACGACCGGGGTGCGCGGCTCGCCGCCATCTCGACGGGCGCCTTCGCGCTCGCCGCCACGGGCCTGCTCGACGGCAGACGCGCCACGACGCACTGGCATTACACGCGGGCACTCGCTGCCAGGCACCCGCTCGTCCAGGTCGACGAGAACGTGCTGTTCGTCGACGAGGGCAGCGTGCTCACCTCCGCCGGGGCCGCCTCCGGGATCGATCTGTGCCTGCACATCCTGCGCGGCGACCTGGGGGTGGCCGCGTCGAACCACGCGGCCCGGCGGCTGGTCGCGGCCCCCTACCGCAGCGGCGGCCAGGCCCAGTACGTGCCGCGCAGCGTCCCCGAGCCGCTGGGCGAGCGGTTCTCCGCCACCCGCGAGTGGGCGCTGCACCGGCTCGGCGAACCCCTCACCCTCGACATACTGGCGCGGCAGGCGGGGGTCTCGCCGCGCACGTTCTCCCGGCGGTTCGTCGAGGAGACCGGCTATACGCCGATGCAGTGGGTGATGCGCGCCCGCATAGACCTGGCCCGCGAGCTGCTGGAGCGCTCGCAGCGCAGCGTCGAGCAGATCGCGGCCGACGTCGGGCTCGGCACCGGCGCGAATCTTCGCCTGCACTTCCAGCGGATCCTCGGCACCACACCGAGCGAGTACCGGCACACCTTCACCCGGGGCGAGTGACCCGCCCGGTACCGCCGGAGCGGCCCGCCCGGCACCGGGCGACCAGGTGGCGGGATCCTTGTGAACCCTGGCGATACCGCCACTGTCAGCGGTGCCGACCGCGCAGGAGCCTGGTGGCGAAGGGAAGGGACCTCACTCATGACTCGCATCGCCATCAACGGATTCGGCCGCATCGGACGCAATGTGCTGCGCGCGCTGCTGGAGCGCGACAGCGACCTTGAGGTCGTCGCCGTCAACGATCTGACGGAGCCCGCCACACTCGCCCGGCTGCTCGCCTACGACAGCACGGCCGGCCGGCTCGGGCGCCCGGTGACCGCCGACGGGGACGCCCTGGTCGTCGACGGCCGCCGGATCACGGTGTCGGCCGAGCGCGAACCGGCGCAGCTGCCGTGGGCCGAACTCGGTGTCGACCTCGTCCTGGAAGCCACCGGCCGCTTCACCTCCGCCAAGGCCGCCCGCGCCCACCTCGACGCGGGCGCGCGGAAGGTGCTCGTCAGCGCGCCGTCGGACGGCGCCGACGTCACGCTCGCGTTCGGGGTCAACACCGAGGCCTACGACCCGGCCGTGCACACGATCGTCTCGAACGCCTCGTGCACCACCAACGCGCTCGCGCCGCTGGCCGCGGTCCTCGACGAACTCGCCGTCATCGAGCACGGGTTCATGACGACGGTGCACGCCTACACGCAGGAGCAGAACCTGCAGGACGGTCCACACCGCGACGCCCGTCGTGCCCGGGCGGCCGGCGTGAACATCGTGCCGACCACGACGGGCGCCGCCAAGGCGATCGGCCTGGTGTTGCCGGGTCTCGACGGCAAGCTGTCGGGCGACTCGATCCGCGTACCGGTGCCGGTGGGCTCGATCGTCGAACTCAACACGACCGTCGCCCGTGACGTGACGCGCGACGATGTGCTGGCGGCGTACCGCGCCGCGGCGGAGGGGCCGCTCGCCGGCATCCTCGAGTACTCGGAGGAGCCGCTGGTCTCGTCCGACATCACGGGCAATCCCGCCTCGTCGATCTTCGACTCGGCCCTCACCCGCGTCGACGGCCGCCGTGTGAAGGTGGTCGCGTGGTACGACAACGAGTGGGGCTTCTCGAACCGCGTGATCGACACGCTGGAACTCCTCGCCGCCCACTGACCGGCGCCGGGGCGGGTGCCCCGCCTCCGGCGACCGCGCCGGCCGGCAGCTGCTTCATGAGCAGCTGCCTCATGAGCAACTGCCTCATGTCATCTCCCGCTCCGCGAAGGTACGGAAGCTGCGCGGTGGGCGGCCGGTGAGGCGTTGGACGGTGTCGGTGGTGCGGTCCTCGGCCCCCTCGGCGATGGCGCGGTCCAGGCCGGCGAGCAGCGCGGCGAACTCGGCGGGCAGCGAGGCGGCCAGGCGGTCGCGCAACTGCTCGTAGGTCAGCTGCCGGTGGGTGACGGTCCGGCCCGTGACCTCGGTGAGGACGGCGGCGACGTCCGCGTAACTCAGCGCCTGCGGCCCGGTGATGACCAGGTCGGTGTTCGGGGCCTGGGCGCTGGTCAGGGCGTGCACGGCGACGGAGGCGATGTCGTCGGCGTCGACGAATCCGACCCGGCCCTCGCCGGTGGCGGTCAGCAGGGTCCCGTCCGCTCGTATGCTCCGGGCGTGCGGGTGGCCGCAGGAGAAGTTCTGCATGAACCACGAGGGCCGCAGCACCGCCCAGGCGTCGAACAGGCCGGGCAGGGCCTGGTGGACCTGTCCGGTGGCCGGGCCGCCGGCGGGGATCGCCGAGGAGCTGAGCAGCACCGCGCGGCGCACCCCGGCCGCGCGGGCCTGTCTGAGGAAGGGCACCATGACGACGGCCGGCTCCGGGGAGCCGGGCGGTGGGACGAGATACATCCGGTCCGTGCCGTCGAGGGCTTCGGTGAACGTCGCGGGGTCGTTCCAGTCGAAGCGGACGGCCCGGGTGCCGGCCACGGCGGTGGCGCGCCGGCCGGCGGACCTGACGCGGTGCCCGCCGGCGGCGAGTTGGGAAGCGAGGCGGCTGCCGGTGGTGCCGGTGGCCCCGATGACCAGGGTCGTGCCGGGAGTACTCATCGGCTCCTCCTCGTGAAGTCGCTCGCGGGATCCTGGACAACCGCGAGGGGGTTCCAGTAGTCGCGGTAGCGGGTGAAGCGGCCGTCGTCGACGGTCACCACGGCGATATAGGTCATCTCGAAGGGGCTGTCGGTCGCCACCAGGCGACCCACGCCGCGCATCTCGACCACGATGGTCTGCGCGGCCGTGGTCCGGTGGATCTCCACCTGGGGGAAGTCGTGGAGGTCGATGTGGTCGGGGTAGTCGCGCATGTAGTCGGCTATCGCCGCCTTGCCTTCCAGCCGGGTGGGCCAGCCGTCGGGCGCGAAGGGGAACTCGAAGACTCCGTCGTCGTCCCACAGGTCGACCCAGGCGGGGATGTTCTTGTCCAGCAGCAGTCGCAGGCCGTGGCGGAACAGCTCCGCCGGTGCCGTGTTCGTGGGCATGGGTACTCCGTCCCATAGAATGCGGACCGAGGGTCCGTTTCGTGGATGACAATACGGACCCCGGGTCCGCTTTGCAAATGGAGAATCCGCATGCCCGAGCGCAAGCCACGCAAGGACGCAGCCCGCAACCGGGCGGCCGTCCTGGCGGCGGCCGACGATCTCTTCGCCGGTTGCGAGAGCCCGGAAGCCGTCACCATGGCCGACATCGCGGCAGCGGCCGGCGTCGGCAAAGCGACGCTCTTCCGTGCCTTCGGCGATCGCACCGGCCTGATCCACACGCTGTACGAAGCACGACTCGAACCGATCAGAAACGCCGTCGAACAGGGCCCGCCGCCCCTGGGGCCCACCGCCCCGCCGCTCCAGCGCGTACCCGCCCTGCTCGACGCCGCCCTGTGCTTCAAGCTCGACAACCGCCACCTCGCCCTGGCCCTGGAGGGAACCGGCGGCGACAGCCCCTACCAGGCCGAGCACTACGACCGGTGGCACAGCACACTCCGGGCCGTACTGGACCGGATCCCCCATCTCACCGACGCCGACTTCACCGCCCACGCGCTGCTCGCCACCATCCGCGCCGACCTCGTCGAACACCTCGTCGGCCGGCGGCACGTCCCCCGCGAGCAGTTGCGGGCACACCTGGCGGCCTTCACCGCCAGAATCCTGGAGCCGCGTGCCCCGCTGAGCTGAGCACGGAGGGCCGGTCACGCGGGGCGCGGTGCGGCGGTACGGCGATGCGCCAGCCCGGGTTGTAGGTGTCGGGCACGGAATGCAGGCGCCAGCCCGCCCGTGCTGCCCAGTCGGGGAGCGGGGCGTCGCGCAGCACGAGGGCGTGCGGGCGGCCTCCGGGGGCGGGCCGGCAGCCGGCGGTGTGCGCGACGGGGACGGTGGAGCTGTTCCCGTCCAGCACGCAGGGCGGGCGCACCCCGTGGGCGCGCAGGACGCGTTCCATGCGCTGCCAGTCGTGCCGGGCCGCCGCCTGGATACCGGAGTGGAGCTCCAGCTGGTGCAGTTGGAGGACGAGGTGCAGCAGCGCCACGGCGGTGCCCGCCGGGACGAGCACCCGCAGCCGGCGCGCCCCGCGCGCCCTTCGCACGACGCTGCCCGCCCCCAGCGCCACCACCGGTGCCAGCAGCGCATAGCTGGGCAGCAGGAAGCGCGGGGCCGCGTAGTCCATGAAGAACAGGTACGGGACGGCCACGGAACCGGCCGCGGCGGTGGGCAGCAAGGCGAGCGCCGTACGGCCGTCCTTGCGTGCCGCGTCGATGCCCAGCGCGACCAGCGGCGGGATCAGCAGCCACCACCCGGCGGAAGCCCACTCGACCGTCGCGCCCTCGCAGGGGCGGCACAGCAGGGGCCCGTCGAGGGCCGCGGCGTGCCGGCGCACGGTGTCCAGGGAGAGGTGGAGGCGCATCCCTCCCTGGATCTCACCGGCGGCGCGTACCCGCTCCAGTACGCCGCCGAAGCGGAGCCGGGCCTCCACGGCCCAGGGAAGCAGACCGAGGGCGACCCCGCCGGCGAGCGCCGCGGCGGCCCGCAGGGCCCGGGCCTTCGACAGCCTGCCCTTGATGCGGGCGCCCAGCACCGCCGCGAGCAGTACGGCCACGGGCCACACGGTGTCGTTGGGCCGCATCAGGGTGGCGGCGGCGAGCGCCGCCGCGGCGGCCGCGTAGGTACGCGCCCGGGGCGGGGCCGAGGCGGGGCCGCGTACGCAGCAGCCGACGGCGCCCACCAGGCCCATCGCCACATAGTGGTTGGGCATCGCGGCGCCCGCGTAGAACAGCGCGAACCACACGCTGCTGTACAGCGCCGCGGCCAGCGGGACCACGCCGCGCCGCGCGACCGCCCGCAGCCACGGCAGATACCCCAGGTACAGGGCGAGCGAGGCGGCCGCGGTCAGATAGCAGCGCAGCAGCACCACGGAGTCACCGACGGCCGCCACGGGCGCGATCAGCAGGGGAACGCCACGCGTCCTGGGCGCACTGAACGGCGTTTCGGGCCCGTAGGGGCCGAAGCGGCTGGCGTAGACGAGTTCATCCCAGCCGAGCGGCAGCCCGGGGTGGACGACGGTCAGCGAGAGCACGGCGAAGATCCCGCAGACCCCGGCCAGCCACCACCGATCGACTCGCTCGGCATTCCGCACAGAAGAGGACATAGGCGGCATCTTCTCGCCGCGGCCGCCCCGGTCGGCGCAAGCGCCGCCCGCGCGCCGAGCAGCACGGTCCCGCGACGTACAGTGCTCGGGTGGAGGACTGGGTGGCACGCGTGGGCGCACTGCGGCAGTGGACTTCGGGGCACGAACGCGCCCCGCACAAGCCGCTGTTGCTGCTGTACGCACTCGGCCGGTTCCAGGCCGCGCCGCAGAGCGAACTGCGGTACACCGAGATCGAGAAGGACCTGGCCCATCTGCTGCGCGAGTACGGTCCGCCGCGCAGGACGTCGCCGAGCTACCCGTTCCACCATCTGGTGCGCGACGGCGTGTGGGAGGTGCGCACCGACTCCGGCCCCGGCAGCCCCGGTTCGGCCGTCCGGGAACTGCGCGCCGGCGGCGCGGCCGGCCGGCTGGCGCCCCCGCTGCGCCGGGCCCTGAGCGCCGACCCCGCCTTGCTGCCCGCCCTCGCCCACACCCTCCTCGATCTGCACTTCCCGCCTTCCCTGCACGCGGACATCGCCGCCGACGCCGGGCTCGACCTGGAGACGGCGGACGTGGCACGGGTGCCGGTCCGCCGCCTGGTACGGGACCCGCAGACCGCCGCCCGGCTCCGCGCGCGGGTGCTGGAGGCGTACGGCAACCGCTGCGCGTTCTGCGGCTTCGACGGCGCGCTGGGCGGCCGTCCGGTGGGGCTGGAGGCGGCGCACGTCCGCTGGTGGGCCTTCAAGGGGCCGGATCACCTGTCGAACGCGCTGTGCCTGTGCTCCTTGCACCACAAGCTGTTCGACAAGGGAGTGCTCGGCCTCGACCCCGCTCTGCGCATCACCGTCTCCCGCCGGTTCACCGGCGCGGGGGCGGCGGCCCGCAGCCAGGTGCGGGAGTTGGCCGGCCGCCCGGTGGCGGAGCCGGACGACGACGCAGCGGCACCGGTCGCCGAGAGCCACGCGCGCTGGCACTCGACCCAGGTCTTCCGCGGCTAGCGGCCGGCGGCCGGCAGCCCGGGGCATCAGCCGCTACGGGGCGCTCCCGGCCTCGGGCGCGGTGGCGCCCCACTCCCACATCGACTGCAGGACGGGCCCCAGGGCCCGGCCGCGCCCGGTCAGCCGGTAGCGCACGGTGGTGGGCCAGCCCGGGGAGCGGTCCCGGTGCACGACGCCGGCCTCGGCGAGTTGACGCAGCCGCTCGGTGAGGATCTTCG
>NZ_JAGPXJ010000079.1:0-35998 GCF_018070605.1 Streptomyces sp. B15 | reverse complement strand
CCGCCGCTCCCTCCCCTCCCCGCATTTCGCACCCCCGTACCCCCCGCCCCCCTTCCCCGGTCTCCCTTCAGGAAGGCGCTCCCCATGGACCTGTACGAAGGACTGCCGGAGCCCGTCGCCAAGGCGTGGGAACGCGGTCTGACCAGTGGCCGCGCCGCGATGTCCCGGCGCAGACTGCTGCGAGCCGCCTCCCTCGCAGCGGCCGGTTCCACCCTCGCCGCCTGCGGAATCCCGCCCGCGGCGGGGAACAAGGACGGCAACGGCCCCGAGGACACCCCCGACCACTCCCGCGAGGAGAAGGTCCTCAACTTCGCCAACTGGCCGCTCTACATCGACGTCGACGAGAAGAACAAGAAGAAGCGCCCCACGCTCGACCGCTTCGAACGCGAGAGCGGCATCAAGGTCAAGTACGTCGAGGACATCAACGACAACAACGAGTTCTACGGCAAGATCAAGCCGCAGCTCGCCGCAGGTCAGGACACCGGCCGGGATCTGGTGTGCCTCTCCGACTGGATGGCGGGCCGCATCATCCGACAGGGCTGGGCACAGCGCCTCGACCCGGCCAACCTGCCGCACGCCGTCACCAACCTGGAGGACCGCTTCCGCGCCGCGGCCCACGACCCCGGGCGGCAGTACAGCTATCCATGGGCGGGCACCGCCTGCATCGTCGCGTACAACAAGAAGGCCACCAAGGGGAAAAAGGTCACCAGCGTCACGCAGTTGCTGGAGGACGAGTCCCTCAAGGGCCGGATATCCATGCTGACGGAGATGACCGACACCATCGGTCTGACCATGCTCGACATGGGCGTCGACTCCGAACACTTCTCGGCGGACGACTTCGACGCGGCCATCGCCCGCATCCAGAAGGCCGTCGACCGCAAACAGCTCCGCCGCTTCAGCGGCAACGACTACATGGACGAGCTCAACTCCGGTGACATCGCCGCCTGTCTGGCCTGGGCCGGTGACGTGGTGCAACTCCAGATGGACAACCCCGATGTGGAGTTCGCCGTCCCGGAACGCGGCTACCTCTTCGGCACGGACGACCTGCTCGTACCCGCCAAGGCCCGGCACCGCAGCAACGCCGAGGCGCTGATCGACTACTACTACCAGCCCAAGGAAGCCGCCGAGCTGGCCGCGTGGGTCAACTACATCTGCCCGGTCTCCGGCGCCCAGGCCGAGATGGAGAAGATCGACAAGGAGCTGGCCGAGGCCCCGTTGATCTTCCCCGACGCGCGGATGATCGCCAAGGGCAAGAACTTCCGGCCGATGAGCGCCAAGGAAGAAGCACGGTACGAGGAGAAGTTCTCCAAGCTCATCGGGGCCTGAACCGCCCGCGTCCCTGCCCGCCGGGCCTGCTCCCCTCCGCCGGGACCGGCCCCGCCTCCCCGAGGACCGGCCATGACCATCACTCTTTCCGGTACAGCCAAGACCTTCGGCGACTTCACCGCCGTCCATCCGCTCGACCTGACCATCCCCGAGGGCTCGTTCTTCGCGCTGCTGGGGGCCTCCGGCTGCGGCAAGACCACCACGCTGCGCATGATCGCGGGGCTGGAGGAGCCGACGTCCGGCAGCATCCTGCTCGGCGACGACGACATCACCCACCTCCCGCCCCACAAGCGCCCCGTCAACACGGTCTTCCAGAACTACGCGCTCTTCCCGCATCTGGACGTCACCGAGAACATCGCCTTCGGGCTGCGCCGCCGTGGAGTGAAGCCGGTGAAGAAACAGGTCGAGGAGATGCTCGACCTCGTCCAGCTGGGCGACATGGCCCGCCGCAAGCCGCGCCAGCTCTCCGGCGGTCAGCAGCAGCGCGTCGCCCTCGCCCGCGCACTGATCAACCGCCCCCAGGTCCTCCTCCTCGACGAACCGCTGGGCGCCCTCGACCTCAAGCTGCGCCGCCAGATGCAGCTGGAACTCAAGCGCATCCAGACGGAGGTCGGCATCACCTTCGTGCACGTCACCCACGACCAGGAAGAGGCCATGACCATGGCCGACAGCGTCGCCGTGATGTACGGCGGACGCGTCGTACAGCTCGGAGAGCCGGCCGAGCTGTACGAGAACCCCCGCTCCACCTTCGTCGCCAACTTCCTGGGCACCTCGAACCTCATCGAGGCGGAGGTGGACCCCCAAGGCGCCGACGAACCGGACGAGCTACGGGTCCACGTGGTGGGCGACGACGCCACCCTGCGGCTGCCGAGGGCCCGGTGCGCCGCCGAAGGCGTGGAGGCCGGCACGAAGGTGCTGGTCGGTGTGCGCCCGGAGAAGATCTCCCTGACCCGCACCGACGGCGCGGACTCCGCTTCGGGCGGCTCCGCGGACGGCCGGACAGACGTTCCGGAGGGCCGCAACCGGCTCATGGGACGGATCACGGACGCCAGCTACCTCGGCGTCTCCTGGCAGTACCTCGTCGAGACCCCGGCGTGCTCCGAACTCACCGTCTACGAGCAGAACGTCTCCCGCGACGACCGCCTCACGCCCGGCGCACAGGTCGTGGCGCACTGGCGGCCCGAGCACACCTTCGCGCTGGACGCGACCCAGGACGCGGCGGCCGGCGAGGAGGCCATATGACCGCCGTGGCACCGCTCTCGCCCTCCGGAGGGCCTCCCACCGGTGCGGCCGACGAGGCCGCGTCCGGTCCGGGCAAGGAGCCGGACGGCGCGGGTACCGGAACCGGCACCAGACGGTCGCGCCGGGGGCTGACCCCGTACTGGCTGCTGCTGCCCGCCGGGCTCTGGCTCGCGGTCTTCTTCGTCGCCCCGCTCTTCTACCAGGCGTCCACCTCCGTGCAGAGCGGCTCACTGGAGGAAGGCTTCCGCGTCACCTGGCAGTTCTCGAACTACACCGACGCGCTGGGGACCTACGGGGAGCACTTCGTCCGTTCGTTCGGCTACGCGGCCGTCGCCACGGGGCTGTGCCTGCTCATCGGCTACCCGCTCGCCTACATGATCGCCCTGCGTGCCGGCCGATGGCGCAATCTGCTCCTGGTGCTGGTGATCGCGCCGTTCTTCACCAGCTTCCTCATCCGCACCCTGGCCTGGAAGACGATCCTCTCGGACGGCGGCCCGGTCGTCGGCGTCCTCGGCTCCCTGCACGTCCTCGATGTGACCAGCTGGCTGGGGCTGACCGCGGACGACCGCGTACTGGCCACGCCGCTCGCGGTGGTCTGCGGGCTGACCTACAACTTCCTGCCCTTCATGATCCTGCCGCTCTACAGCTCCCTGGAGCGGATCGACACCTCGCTGCTCGAGGCGGCCCGCGACCTGTACGCCAAGCCCGCGACCACCTTCCGCAAGGTGACCTTCCCGCTCTCGCTGCCCGGTGTGGTGGCCGGCACGCTGCTCACCTTCATCCCGGCGTCCGGCGACTACATCAACGCCCAGCTGCTGGGCTCCCCCAACGAGCAGATGGTCGGCAACGCCATCCAGAAGCAGTTCCTCAACGTCCTCGACTACCCGACGGCTGCGGCGATGTCCTTCATCCTGATGGCGCTCATCCTGATCATGGTCAGCGTCTATATGCGCAAGGCCGGAACGGAGGAGCTCGTCTGATGTCCACCACCGTTCGCGTCTCCCCCCGCTCCGATTCCGCCGGCTCCGGGTCTGCCCCCGGTTCCGGGGCCGGGTCCGGCTCCTCCGACTCCGGCTCTGGGTCCGGGTCCGGGGCACGCTCCCGGCCGTCGCCCGCGCCGGTGCGCTGGCTGCGCAGAAATGCCGTCGTCCTGGTGGGGTGCGCCGCCCTGGCCTATCTGCTGGTACCCAATCTGGTCGTACTGGCGTTCTCCTTCAACAAGCCCGCCGGTCGCTTCAACTACGCGTGGCGCACCTTCTCGACCGACGCCTGGACCGACCCGTGCGGCGTCGCCAACCTGTGCGGCTCGCTGGGGCTCAGCCTGCGGATCGCGGTGCTGGCCACGCTCATCGCGACCGCGTTCGGTACCTTCGCGGCCTTCGCGCTGGCCCGCTACCGCTTCCGCGGCAAGAGCACCACCAACGCGCTGATCTTCCTCCCGATGGCCATGCCCGAGGTGGTGATGGGCGCCTCGCTCGGCACCCTTTTCCTCAACACGCGTGTGCAGTTCGGGTTCGTGACCATCCTGATCGCGCACGTCATGTTCTGCCTGAGCTTTGTCGTGGTCGCCGTCAAGGCGCGCGTGATGAGCATGGACCCCCGCCTCGAAGAGGCCGCTCGCGATCTGTACGCGGGGCCCTTCCAGACGTTCTGGCGCGTCACACTGCCGCTCGCCGCCCCCGGAATAGCCGCCGGCGCCATGCTCAGCTTCGCCCTGTCGTTCGACGACTTCATCATCACCCAGTTCAACGCCGGCCCCTCGACGGTGACCTTCCCCATGTTCGTCTGGGGTGCGGCGCAGCGCGGGGTTCCGGTGCAGGTCAACGTGATCGGCTCGGCCATGTTCGTACTGGCGCTCGCCATCGTGCTGGGAGGGCAGATCACGGCCAACCGCCGCAAGAAGTCGTGACCGCGCCACCGCGCCACCTCGGCGGGAAGCCGGGACACCGGGAGGTCCGGAAGCCCGGGGCGGGCACAGGGAGAAACCGCGCGGGAACCGACCGGACGTGACCACGAACCACCAACGACCACGAACCACGAAGGCGACAAGGACCGGCCGATGACCATGAGTACCGTCGTGAGTGCAACGAGGAGCCGATAACCGTGAGCGATGCCGTGGCCTCCCAAGCTGCCCTCCGCTCCCTCGCCGACGCCCGGCCCACCCCCTTCTGGCTGGACGACCCCGACCACCGCCCCGCCCCCCGCCCGGCACTCGTCGGCGACGAACACTGCGACCTGCTGGTCGTCGGGGGCGGCTACAGCGGACTGTGGACCGCGCTGCTCGCCAAGGAGCGCGACCCCGGGCGCGACGTCGTGCTCGTCGAGAGCGAGGAGATCGGCTGGGCCGCCTCCGGGCGCAACGGCGGCTTCTGCGCGGCCTCCCTCACCCACGGTTTCGGCAACGGCCTCGCCCGCTGGCCCGACGAACTCGCCGAACTGGAGCGGCTGGGGAGGCGCAACCTGGACGCCATCGAGGAAGCTGTCGAACGCTACTGCATCGACTGTGACTTCGAACGCACCGGCGAGATCGCCGTGGCCACCGAACCCCACCACGTGGCCGAACTGGAGGAGTGGGAGCAGCAGGCGCACGCCCTCGGAGTGGGGGAGGGGCTGACCCTGCTGGACCGCGACGCGGTACGCGCCGAGGCCGACTCCCCGACCTTCCTGGCCGGACTCTGGGACCGTACGGGCGTGGCCATGGTCAACCCCGCACGCCTTGCCTGGGGCCTGAAGCGGGCCTGCGAACAGGCCGGTGTCCGCGTCTACGAGCACACCCCGGCCACCCGGCTGGGCGCCCGCGACGCCGAGGTCGCCGTCGCCACCCCGTACGGCCGCGTCCACGCCCGGCACATCGCGCTCGGCACCAACGCCTTCCCCTCACTGCTGCGCCGGGTGCGACCGTACGTCGTCCCCGTCTACGACTACGCGCTGATGACCGAGCCCCTCAGCGACGAGCAGCGGGCCGCGATCGGCTGGCACAACCGCCAAGGCCTCAGCGACAACGCCAACCACTTCCACTACTTCCGCATCACCACGGACAACCGCATCCTGTGGGGCGGCTACGACGTCCTCTACCACTACGGCAGCCGCATCTCCCGCGACTACCACCAGCGCCCCGAGACCTTCGCCAAGCTCGCCCAGCACTTCTTCCGCTGCTTCCCGCAGCTCGAAGGCCTCCGCTTCACCCACACCTGGGGCGGCGCCATCGACACCTGCTCCCGTTTCTCCCCCTTCTTCGGCACCGCCATGGACGGCCGCGTCAGCTACGCGGCAGGCTTCACCGGGCTCGGCGTCGGCGCGACCCGCTTCGGCGCCGCGGTGATGCTCGACCTGCTCGCGGGCGAACGGACGGAGCGCACCGCGCTGACGATGGTGCGCAAGAAGCCGCTCCCGTTCCCCCCGGAGCCGGTGCGCTGGGCCGGAATCGGCCTCACCCAGTGGTCGCTGGCCCGCTCCGACGCCCAGGCAGGACGGCGCAATCTGTGGCTGAAGACGATGGACAAGGTCGGCCTGGGCTTCGACAGCTGACCACCACGGCCGTCCGCCCGGCAGGCAGCCGTGATGGTCAGCTGGACAGTCGCCCGGGTCCCCGACGGGAGGCGGCGAAGGCCGCGCACAGCAGCAGCACGCTCAGACACCAGCCGGCCACCACATCCAGTGGCCAGTGGTAGCCCCGCCACACCAGCCCGAGCCCGTTGCCGAGGACGAGCACGGCAACCACCGCGTACGCGGAAGAGCGGGCGGCACGGGAGAGCCCGCAGTGGACGAGGAGCAGCGCGGCGCCGAGGGTCACTGCCGTGGTGGTCGCATGCCCGGAGGGGTAGAAGCCCCCGCCGCCCAGCGGGCCGGTGCGGTCCGTCCATGCCTTCACAGCTGAGACGAGCGGCGCCAGCAGCCCTGTCGCCAGCGCATAGCACAGCACCGGCCACCAGGTGCGGCCCCGAGAGCGCAACAGGGACAGCGCCATCGCCACAGCGAGCAGCGGCAGGGCCACCTCCAAGTTGCCCACGTCCGCCAGCGCCTCGGCCAAGGCCCGTGGCGGAGCCACGTCGTGCAGGGCAACGCCCAGGTCCTCGTCCAGGTCGACCAGTGCTCCTCGAACGAGAACCTGCCAGGTGCCGAGGATCAGGACGAGCACGCAGAGACAGCAGACCGACGACAGCACCGGCCGGGTGCGCGGCGGACGGGGCGTGGGCGCGGACGTGGCCGGCCGCCCGGGAACCGGGGGGACAGTTCCAGGGCGGCCGTGTCGACCGGGTTCCCGCCGGTCCCGGGGGGTGTGGGACAAGCGGCTATCCGATCGGTGAGGAACGTGCGCGAGGGCACGACCGGGCCCGCCTTGGGGAAAGACCGGCTCGGGCCGGGATGCTGGAGGTGGCCCTCCGCGCCTCCCGGCGACTCAAGAAACCGTACGGCAGGACAGCAGGACCCGACAGGCACATTACGTACCGAACATCGCCCCCGCACACATTCTTCACCGGTACCCGCTCCTTCGCTGGTCACCGCCCACTTCGGCCCGCGATCAAGTGGCGTGCGCGCCCCTGCCGTGGCCCCACGCTACAGGCCACGGGGACAGGGGAGAGGGGCGGTCGAAGTGGCGCTCGGGGGCGCCGGAAACGCGAAAGTGCGGGCAGCGGAAACGCGAAAGTGCGGGCGCCGGAACGCCCGCACTTCGGGGTGACATGGACCTCGCGGGGGGCCCACCCCCCGCGAGGCTCCAAGGCTCTACAAGGGCCGCGAGAGGGCCATCACAGGCCCGTGACGGCCTCTTCCAGGACGTCGAGGCCCTCGTTGAGCAGGTCCTCACCGATGACCAGCGGCGGCAGGAAGCGCACCACGTTGCCGTAGGTGCCGGTCGTCAGCACGAGCAGGCCCTGCTGGTGGCAGGCCTTGGCGAGTGCCGCGGTGGCCTCCGGGTTGGGCTCCTTGCCGCCCGGCTTCACGAGCTCGATGGCGAGCATGGCGCCCCGGCCGCGGACGTCACCGATGATGTCGGACTTCTCCGCCAGCTTCTCCAGCCGCGGCTTCATGACCTCCTCGATGCGGCGCGCCTTGGCGGGCAGATCGAACTCGCGCATCGTCTCGATGGAGCCGAGCGCCGCGGCGCAGGCCACCGGGTTGCCGCCGTAGGTGCCGCCCAGGCCGCCGCTGTGCGCGGAGTCCATGATGTCGGCCCGGCCGGTGACGGCGGCGAGCGGCATACCGCCCGCGATGCCCTTCGCGGTGGTGATCAGGTCAGGGACCAGGCCCTCGTCCTCGCAGGCGAACCACTGGCCCGTGCGGCAGAAGCCGGACTGGATCTCGTCGGCGACGAAGACGATCCCGTTGTCCCGCGCGAACTGCTGGATCCGCGGCAGGAAGCCCTTGGCCGGGACGATGAAACCGCCCTCGCCCAGCACCGGTTCGATGATGATCGCCGCGACGTTGTCCGGGCCGATCTGCTTGGTGATCTGGTCGATGGCCTGGGCCGCGGCCTCCTCGGCGCAGTTCTCCGGGCCGGTCAGCCAGCGGTAGGGGTAGGCGACCGGGACGCGGTACACCTCCGGCGCGAACGGGCCGAAGCTGTGCTTGTACGGCATGTTCTTGGAGGTGAGCGCCATCGTCAGGTTGGTGCGCCCGTGGTAGCCGTGGTCGAAGACCACCACGGCCTGACGGCCGGTGTGCGCGCGGGCGATCTTGACGGCGTTCTCCACCGCCTCGGCACCCGAGTTGAACAGCGCGCTCTTCTTCTCGTGGTCGCCCGGCGTGACCTTGGCCAGCTCCTCACAGACCTGCACGTACGGCTCGTAGGGGACGACCATCGCACACGTGTGGGTGAAGTCGTTGAGCTGCTCCGTCGCCCGGCGTACCACCGCCTCCGCGCTGTTGCCGACGGAGGTCACGGCGATGCCGGAGCCGAAGTCGATGAACGAGTTGCCGTCCACGTCCTCCAGGACGCCGCCGCCCGCCCGCCGCGCGAAGACCGGCAGCACCGTCCCGATGCCGTTGGCCACCGACGCCTGCTTGCGGGCCATCAGCTCCTGCGACTTGGGCCCGGGGACGGCGGTGACGACACGCCGCTCCTGGGGGAGGGAAGGCCCTCCGGACAGTTCCGTCTTTCCGGTCATAGCGCACTCCTCGGGAGGAACGGGGGTCTGGCACTTCGCAGGCTAGGGGCACGCGCACGGCCGACACATGCACCGCTCCGGAGAACTACGCCCCGCATGTTGGCCACCACGGACATACACCCACCGCCCACCCTCGACCCCGCCTACCTTCCGCCCCCTGTCGCACAATCGCGGCTTCATACGCCTCCCGCCGGCCCTTCGAGCCCGGGGGCGCTCGCCTCCCTCTGTCCTTCGGGGGCGGGCCGGGCGGTCTCTTCGGGTGCCTGCGGCGTCTGCTGTGCGGGCTGTCTCGTAGTGCGGGACGCGGCCATGGACCAACTGACGTGGTCGGCCGCTAGATTGGGTGCAGGAGGGCGTCGGCCCGCGAGGGTCGGCGCGTCGGGGCGTCAGGGAGCTGAGGCAGCACATGGACATGGGGCTTCCCCACCGGAAGCAGGGCACAGGCAGCACGCACCACACTGCCCCCGCCCCCACCAGCCACCCCCCGACGCCGCACCCTCCCTCCGCGCCGTCCACCCCGTTGCCCCCGCCGCCCACCGCACCGCCCGGCGGCAGCGGCGGCATTCCTGCCCCGCGCGGCATGGAGGCCGGACCGGCGGGGCCGCCGCCCATGCCGCCGAGCGCCCCGCAGGCCGGACCCCCGCTGGCCGACTGGCTGCGGCTGCCCCGCCCGGAGGCGGCCCCCGGCATCTGGCGCTGCGGCTACGAACAGCGCCCCCCGGAAGACCCCGAACGCACCCCGGCCCGCCAACTTGTCAGCGGTGCCCTGATCTCGTTCTTGATGGGCTGGCTGCTGTGGTCGCTGCTGGAGAATGGCTATCTAGGCGACTATTGGCTGTGGCCGTTGCTGGCATTGACCCCTGGCTCTTGGAGGGAGCCGGGGGGAAACACCATGCTTTTCGTGGTCGCTTCATGGATCTATGGCGGCGGAGTCTTCATCGGCCTCGCCATCTTCTTCGGCCGCATCGGTCGCTGGGACGAGCTCGCGCGGCGGGTCTGGGCGCGGGTGAAGGGGGGTCGGGGGCCGCAGTCGGGTGGGTTCGTGCCGGACGAGATGGCCGCGGGGCCGCAGCAGGCGCCCGTCCCCCCGCCCCACCTCGACCCCGTCCAGTGGCCCGAGCTGCGTGCCGGGGGTGCGGGGGAGGCGGCCGAGCGGTTGGCGCAGGAGTTGCTGGCGGGGCGGATGACGGACGTCGACCATGCCCGTATCGACCGGGCGTGGCAGGCGGTGCGGGCCCGGCCGCAGCGGCTGGAGGCGTTCGTTGAGAACGTGCTCGCGCAGGGGGCGGCGGCGTGCGGGCACCCGTCGGGTGCCCGGGACCTGCCGGTGCGTGCCGCGCGGCACGATCTGCCGCTGCGCCAGGTCCGTATCGGCAGGGCGGCCGACTCCGAGCGCAATCCGCACGAGTACCGGGGCGCGGGTATCGCGCTGGACCCCTCGCTGCTGGGTACGTCCGCGCTGGCGGTCGGCCCGCCGGGTACGGGCAAGACGAGCAAGCTGGCCCGCCCGGTGGTGGAGTCGTTGTGTCTGCAGGCGCTGGCCGGTCAGACAGCCGTGATCGCGGTGAGCCCGGCGGGCTCGCACTTCGTGCCCGACGACTCGTTCGATCTCGTCATCCGGCTCGGGCACCCGGGTTCCAGTCATGATCTCGACCTTTACGGCGGTACGGCAGATCCGGACGAGGCGGCCGGGATGCTGGCCGAGGCGCTGGTGGGGGATCTGGTGGCCGCCCTGCCGGGCGGCGACAGCCGGCGCGCGGCGACGTCGCTGGCCCAGCTCATCGGGCCGTTCGCCGCGGTGCACGGCCGGTTCCCCGCCGTTCCGGAGCTGCGCGAGCTGCTGGACGGTGCTCCGGGCGCCCTCCATGCGCTGCGGGAGGCGGTGCGCACCGAAGGGCGGCAGGCCCAGCTGCGCGAGCTGGACGCTTTCGCGCGGCAGTCCGGGCGGGCGGGCGACGTGGCCGCGCTGCTGGCGGACCGCATCGCGCTGCTGGACAGGCCCGCCTTCGCGGATTTCTTCCTGCCCGAGGGAAGCCCCAGCGCGGAGGGGCGGCGCCCGTTCTCGCTGCGGGCGCTGGAGCATCCACTGCGGGTCCGTATCGATCTTCCGGAGCGGGGGCACGCGGAGGCGTCGCGCATCCTGGCCCGGCTGATCCTGGCGCAGTTCACCGAGTGCGCGGTGGCGCGCGGCGATCAGTCGCTGTTCGCCTGCCTCGTGCTGGACGACGCGGCTCAGACGGTCACCCCGCAGGCGTTGCGCGGCCTTCAGCGGCTGCGTTCGGTGCATGCGGGTGTCCTGCTGACGCTGCGGGCGCTGGACGACGTGCCCGAGCCGCTGCGCGGTCCGCTGCTGGGTGCCGTCGGGTGCCGGATGGTGTGCGCCGGGGTCACGCCGTGGGACGCCGAGCGGTTCGCCGAGGTGTGGGGGACCGAGTGGGTGCAGACCCGTACGGTCACCAATCGCCAGCTGGTCTCGGACGAGCCCGTCACCCGGGTGCTGCACGCGGTGCGGCGGCTGGCGACGGGCAAGCATGTGACGGCCGAGTCGGTGACCGTGCGCAGCGAGCAGCGGGAGCGCTGGTCGGCCTCCGACCTGGCCAACGAGCTGCAGCCGGAGCACGCGGTGCTCTCGGTCACCACGGTCCGGGGGGAACGTACGCCGCCGATCCTGACAAAGCTGGGGGAGTGACCCCGGGCCCCGAACGAGTGCCACATATGTAAGGGACCGAATACGGGCCGACGGCTGTACGGTGAAGTGCGTTATGCCACCGACTCTTGCCACGCTCGTCCAGAACTCCGCGCTCCGCCTCTCCGTGCTCGCGGGGCACGATCGGCTGGATTCCGCCGTGCGGTGGGCGCACGCGAGTGAGCTCGCCGACCCGACGCCGTACATGGACGGCGGGGAGCTGATCCTCTTCACGGGGCTCAAGCTGGACGCGGCCGACCTCGAGACGATGCACGCCTACGTGGAGAAGCTGGTCAGCAAGGGCGTGGTGGGGCTCGGCTTCGCTGCGGGCGTCAACTACGAGGGGGTGCCGAAGGCTCTCGTCGACGCCTGCCGGGGCGCGCACCTTCCGCTGCTGGAGGTGCCCAGACGCACCCCCTTCATCGCGATCAGCAAGGCGGTCTCGGCGGACATCGCAGCCGAGCAGTACCGCGCGGTGACCGCAGGGTTCGACGCGCAGCGCGAGATGACGCGCGCCGCGCTCTCCCGGGAGGGGCCCTCGGCGCTGTTGGCCAGGCTGGCCTCGCAGGTCGACGGCTGGGCCGCGCTCTACGACGCCTCCGGGTCGGTCGTCGCCACGGCTCCGGCGTGGGCGGTGCGCCGGGCGGCCCGATTCGTCGGGGACGCCGAGCGGCTGCGGGACCGGCCCACGCCGGCCAGCGCGGTGGTCAGCGAGGCGGACAGCGGGGACGATCGCGTCGAGCTCCAGTCGATCGGCAGCGGCAGACGCGCCAAGGCGGTGCTGGCCGTCGGTACGGCGGCGCCGCTCGGCACGGCGGAGCGGTACGCCGTGAACTCGGCCATAGCCTTGCTGACCCTCACCATGGAGCGTTCGCGTGCGCTGCAGGAGGCCGAGCAGCGGCTGGGGGCGGCCGTGCTCAAGATGCTGCTCGTCGGCGAGGGCGAGCACGCGCGGGCTGTGGCGGGGCAGCTCTACGGCGGACTGCTGGACGCTCCGATGCGGGTGATCGTCGCCGAGCCGGCGTCGGCCGCGGCGGCGCGTTTCGCGCAGGAGTCCATCGCGGCGGCACACACGTCGCAGATGACGGGGTCCGCCGCGGCGCCGTCGGTGCCCACAGCGTCCGCGGCGCGTCCGTCGTCGCAGATGCCCAGCGGTTATCTGGCGCGGGCGGGGGAGCCGTGCGGGCTGTCCGACCTGGCCGCCGCGACCGGCACGTCGGCGACCGCTTCCACCACGGCCGATACGGCGCGGTCCGCCGTCCCCAAGCCGACCGGGAAGCCACCCGGGAGGCCGTCCGCCAAGCCGTCCGCCACGAAAGCGGGAACGGACCCGAAAGCCGGAACCGGCGCGGGAGCCGGTACCGGCCAGGCCGGCGGGGTCAGATCCGCCGTGCAGGCGTCGGCCGCCGTCGGCCGGGACGGTGCGGCTGCCCCGGCGGTGTCCTCCCCCTCCGCCCCGACCGGGACCTCGGTGGCCTCCGGTGTCGTGGTCGGCGCGGGCGGCGGCGGTCCGCAGGCCGAGGCGTCCGACTCGGGGCGGCTGAGCCGTATCGTCTGGCCGCTGGAGGAGCTGGCCGATGCGGTCGAGACGGCTGCCGCACGCAACGGGGAGGCGGTGCTCGTGGTGCCCGACGGCGCCCGCCTGGTGGTGCTGGCCTCGGACGGCGGCGCCGCGGCGGCCGCGTGCGCGGAGTTCGCCGCGACGGCGTCCGCCGCGCAACCCGGGGGGCGTCCCGGCGGGGGCGGTGACGAGGGGCTGGCGATCGGTGTCTCCGCACCTGTGGGGCTGTCCGCCGCCGCTGTCGCCTTCAAACAGGCCGACCAGGCGCTGTCCGTCGCCAGACGGCGTGGTGTGGCCCTCGTGGAGCACGAGGACGTCGCCGCCGGGTCGGTGCTGCCGCTGCTGGCCGACGACGCCGTCCGCGCCTTCGCCGACGGGTTGCTGCGCGCGCTGCGCGAGCACGACGCCAACGGCAGGGGCGATCTGGTGGTCTCGCTGCGCGCCTGGCTGTCGCGGCACGGCCAGTGGGACGCCGCTGCAGCCGAACTCGGAGTGCACCGTCACACGCTGCGCTATCGCATGCGCCGGGTGGAGGAGATCCTGGGCCGCTCTCTCGACGATCCGGACGTGCGCATGGAGCTCTGGCTGGCGCTGAAGGCAACCGGCTGAGGCCAGAAGCTGGCGCTGGGGCTGCCGCAGGGCAGCGGTAGCCGCAGCACCGAGACGCGGTGACGGACGCCGGTACGCTCCGGGGCCCCTGTGCGGCAGCCTCGGCGCAGGCATCCCACATGTCTCCGGCCGTACGGGGACAAGCCGCACCGCGACAATCCGTAGCACCGCGCCGCGCAACTGCTCCATCCCGGCGAAGAAGCGGGCGGGCTCCGACGCCCTACCGTGGAGCTCGAACCGAGCCACTCTCCCGCATCCGGAAGGCGATCCGCAGTGACGACAGCGACTTCTCCTCACGCATTCTGGCTCGCCGGCCGCAAGGCCACCGGCGACAGCACGCTCGATGTCACCTCGCCCTGGGACGGCAGGAACGTCGGCACCGTCAGCATCCCCACGCCCGAGCAGGTGGAGGAGGCCGTGGCCGCTGCCGCTGCGGTCGCCGACGAGTTCTCCGCCACCCCGGCGCACGTCCGCGCGGCGGCGCTCGACCACATCACACGCCGCCTCGTGGAGCGCACGGACGAGATCGCGCAGCTGATCTCGGCGGAGAACGGCAAGCCCATGAAGTGGGCGCGCGGTGAGGTCGGCCGCTGCATCTCCGTCTTCCGCTGGGCGGCGGAGGAGGCCCGCCGCTTCAACGGGGGCGAGGCCCAGCGCCTCGACTCGGACGCGGGCGGTACGGGCAGGCTCGCCTTCACCCGCCGCTTCCCCTACGGCCCGGTCCTGGGCATCGCGCCGTTCAACTTCCCCCTCAACCTGTGTGCCCACAAGGTCGCCCCGGCGCTCGCGGTCGGTACGCCGATCATTCTCAAGCCCGCGCCCGCCACCCCGCTGTCCGGGCTGATCCTGGGCGAGCTGCTGGCGGAGACGGAGCTGCCGGCGGGCTCCTGGTCGGTGCTGCCGGTGCCGAACGACCAGATGCCGGGCCTGGTGCAGGACGAGCGGCTGCCGATCATCTCCTTCACGGGATCGGCGCCGGTCGGCTGGTCCATCCTGGACTCCGCGCCGCGCAAGCGCGTCACCCTGGAGCTGGGCGGCAACGGCGCGGCTGTCGTGCTGGGCGACTACTCCTCCGAGGCGGATCTGGACTGGGCCGCGCAGCGGATCGCCACCTTCTCCAACTACCAGGCGGGCCAGTCCTGCATCTCGGTGCAGCGGGTCGTCGCGGACGCCTCGGTCTACGACCGCCTGGTGCCCAAGGTGGTGGCGGCTGTCGAGGCGCTCAACACCGGTGACCCCTCGGACGAGTCCACCGACGTCGGTCCACTGGTGAGCGAGGACGCCGCGCGCCGGGTCGAGTCCTGGATCGGCGAGGCCGTCTCCGCCGGGGCCAAGGTGCTCACGGGCGGCAAGCGGGACGGTGCGACGGTGGAGCCGACGGTGCTGGAGAACGTGCCCGCCGACACCCAGATCGGCTGCGAGGAGGTCTTCGGCCCGGTCATGTCGTTCGTGAAGGTGAACGGCGAGCAGGAGGCGTTCGCGGCCGTCAACGACTCCAAGTACGGCCTGCAGGCCGGGCTGTTCACCCACGATGTGCAGGCCGCCTTCCGTGCGCACCGTGCGCTGGAGGTCGGCGGTGTCGTCGTCGGCGACGTACCGTCCTACCGTGCCGACCAGATGCCGTACGGCGGCGTCAAGGACTCCGGTGTGGGCCGCGAGGGTGTGCGGTTCGCGATGGAGGACTACACCTACGAGCGCGTCATGGTGCTCACCGGCCTCGCGCTCTGAGCCCGGGGGAGGCCGGCCGGCTGTCCGCAGCCCCGGCCTCCCCCTCTCCAGCCCTTCCCCAGCCCGCTCCTTCCCCCGGGCGCACTGCTGCCGGGTGTCTCGCACAGCACTGCTGTCGGGGCGCCCGGCAGTGGTGTTCCGGTGGCCGGACCGGACTGTCCACTCCTGGAACTCCGTACCTACTAGTATGTACAGTGTGCTCATGAGTGGGACCGACACGGCCGGGAGACTGATCGAGGCCACCCAGGAGCTCCTGTGGGAGCGCGGTTACGTGGGGACGAGCCCCCGCGCCATCCAGCAGCGGGCGGGCGCCGGTCAGGGCAGCATGTACCACCACTTCGGCGGAAAGCCCGACCTGGCGCGCGCCGCGGTGCGCAAGAGCGCGGAGGAGATGCGCGCGGCGGCCGACGCGGATCTCTCCCGCGAGGGGAGCGTCCGGCAGCGCGTACGCGCCTATCTGAGCCGGGAGTGCTCGGTGCTGCGCGGCTGCCGGATCGGCGGGCTCGCCCAGGACCCGGACGTGGTCGTGGACCCCGGGCTCCGCGCCCCGCTGCAGGAGACCTTCGACTGGCTGCGGTCCCGTCTGGCGGAGGTGCTCGAAGAGGGGAAGAGCGGTGGCGAGTTCGGAGCGGCCTTCGACCCGGCCGGTACGGCCGCCACCGTCGTCGCCGTCGTCCAGGGCGGCTATGTGCTCGCCCGCTCGGCCGGGGATCCGGGGCCGTTCCACGAAGCGGTGGACGGCCTGCTGCGGCTCCTGGACGCCCACGCCGCCAAACCGGGCTCTTCCGCGTGACGCGTGACGGGGGCGCAGCGACAGGGGCCTCTCATCAGGGCACTCGGGGCACTCGCATATCCACGCCCTCACCGGCTGCCCCGGCGACCCGGGGCGCTGCTGTCCGTACCGTCGAAGGCGACCTGCCCGGCTCGGAGCTGGGCGTCTGCGACGCCCACGACCACCTGTTCCTGCGCAGCCCCCGGTTGCCCGGTCAGGAGCTGTCCGACGCCGAAGCCGCCGAGCAGCAGTTGCGCGCGTTCGCCGGACACGGGGGGAGCAGCCTTGTGCAGTGGACGCCCTACGGGATGGGGCGGCGCTCCGGCGCGCTGGTGGAGCTCGCCAGGCGCACCGGAGTACGGCTCGTCGCCGCCACAGGGCTGCACCAGGCTCAGCACTACACCGAGGAGCTGCCGTCCGATCCGGCGGAGTTGTTCGTGGAGGAGCTGACGCGCGGTGTGCGCGGTGGTGTCTGCGGCGAACCACCGCGTGCCGGACTGATCAAGGTCGCGGGAGACTTCCACGGGCTCGGCCCGTACGCGCGGCGGACGATGGCTGCCGCAGCCGAGGCGCACCACGCGACCGGTGCGCCGATCGCGGTACACCTCGAACTGGGCACCGGGGCGGCGGACGCAGTGGAGCTCTTGTGCGAGCAGTGGGAGGTGCCGCCCTCCAGCGTGCTGCTGGGGCATCTGGGGCGGTGCCCGGATGCGCGGATGCAGTGCGAGGCCGCACGGTCCGGTGCGTGGCTGGTCTTCGACGGTCCCTCGCGCACTCATCACGCCACGGACTGGCGCCTGTTCGACAGTCTGAGCCGGCTGCTGGAGCAGGGCTACGGCGACCGCCTGCTGCTGGGCGGCGACACGGTCACCGCGACGGCCCGCGCGGAGACGGGGGCGCCGTACATCACGCGCGTACTGCGGCCGCGGGTCGCCCGAGAGCTGGGCGAGGCGGTGGCGCGGCAGCTCTTCGTGGACAACCCGGCCCGCGCTTTCGCCGTCCACTGGAAGAGCTGACAGGGGACAGGTCGGTGGGCAGCACACACGGATGCGGACGAGTGATCCCTAGCCGGCCTGGAAGTCGGCATGAGGGGCCAGCAGAGCAGGACCGAGCGGTACACCAGTGACCAGGGACAATCGACTCAGCGAGGACCATTTGATGTTCGCCTTCGCGCAGTTCAGCGATATCCACCTCGGACAGGACCGGGGCGACGGTGGCGCCCGTGCCCGCGAGCGCGCCGAGCGCGTGCTCGCCTGTCTCGCCGGCCTGCCCGGCCAACTCGACGCCGTCCTGCTCACCGGGGACATCGCCGATCACGGTGAGGAGGCCGAATACACCCTGGCGGCGAAGCTCTTCGCCGACCACGGGGTGCTCCCGCTGATCTGCCCGGGCAATCACGACGCGCGCGGCCCCTACCGCTCCGTACTGCTGAACGGAGACGCGGCCGACGTCTCACCGGTCAACCAGGTGCACCAACTGCTGGGCGCGACGTTCTTGATGTGCGACTCCAGCGTGCCGGGCAAGGGGCACGGCTATCTCGACGACGCCACCCTCACCTGGCTCGACCAGGCGCTGGCCGGGGCGCCGGCGGACAAGCCGGCCTTCGTCTGCTTCCACCATCCGCCCGTTCCGCTGCACGGCCAGTACGTCGACCCGATCCGGCAGTTCGGCGAGGAGCGGCTGGCAGAGGTGGTCGGCAGGCACGGCCATGTGGCAGGGCTGCTGTGCGGGCACAGTCACACCCCGGCCGTGACCTCCTTCGCGGGGCTGCCGCTGGTGGCGGCGCCCGGTGTGGTCTCCACCCTGAAGATGCCCTGGGAGGGTGAGGAAGGCGGGCCCGTCGACTACGAGCTGCCGCCGATGATCGCTTTCCACATCCATGACGAGGGCAGGCTGACGACCCATTTCCGCGTCGTTCCTTGAGCCCGGTTACAGTGCCTGGGAACGTGATTCCGAGGTACTCGTGTGCGACTCGCGAGGTCGGAAGTCCGCGCGCGGGGCGGTAGCCCGCAGGGGAGGTGGGTCCATGCGCCTACGCGAGGAGTGGCAGCGGCGACGGATCGGCCGCACCCTGACCGTCGTCGTCGCGGTTGTCGCACTGCTGCTGTTGGTCGTCACCGTGGTGCTGATGCTCAGCGGTCACTCGGCGGCGTCGAACAGCGCCACGCCCTGAGGCTGCTTCGCGGCCACGGCTCCCCCGACCGTGACCCACCCCCGTCCCCCGGGGCGTGGCGCTCTTCCTGGTTTCCCAAGGTACGCCGCAGGCGTCCGCAGGTCGTCATCGCACGGCGGTAAGTGGAACCTGTCCTTCTGCGGTAGCCGACTGCCCATGTCGTACCACCGCGGTAGGCAGCCGGTGTCCCACACAGCGCGTCCGGTGGATGAGGGCGCCGCCGGGGGATCGCTACGCTGCGACGATGCGGAGCACGACGGCCCGGACCCGACTGCGCCACAGGGCTGAGCGCGTGCCGGCCTGGGCGTACGACAGCGCCATCGCGCTCGCCATCACGGCCGTCAGCCTGCTGCTGGGCCACGACCGGGTCCCGACGGGCTGGACGGGTCTCGACGCCACAGGGGTGGCGCTGACCTGTGCGGTGAACCTGCCGCTCGTGGCCCGCCGCCGGATCCCGTTCACGCTGTGCCTGACGGTCCTGGCCCTTTGGACGGTGTACGTAGCGCTCGACTACTGGCCCGTCGTCAACACCCTCGGCCCCCTTCTCGCGCTCTACACCGTCGCGTCCATGCGCCCACTGCGCGAGGCGGCGCTGTGCGCGCTGCTGCTCGCAGCAGTGTGGAACTTCGCGGGGACCACAGGTGTGGAGAGCTCCTGGGCCACCGTGCTCGGCCAGAGCGTGCTCTACACCAGCGTCATCTGCGGCTTCGGCTATCTGGCGCGCAAGTCCGCGCAGCGCAACGTCGAGCTGGCCCGGCTGACCGGCCAGCTGCGCCGTGAGCGGGCGGGGGCCGAGCGGCGCGCCGTGGCCGAGGAACGGGTCCGCATCGCCCGCGAGCTGCACGACGTGGTGGCGCACCACATGTCGGTGATATCCGTACAGGCGGGCCTGGCCGGCTACGTGTTCGACACCGACCCGCAGACCGCGCGCGGAGCGCTCGGCACCATAGCCGACACCTCCACCGAGGCTCTGGGCGAACTCCGCCGTCTGCTGGCCGTGTTGCGCGTGGAGGGCGGCGACCGGCCGGGGGACGGCGGTCCGCGACTCGTCCAGGGCACCGACGACCAGACGGAGTTCGGACCGGCGCCAGGCCTCGACCAGCTGCCGGAACTCGCCGAACGGGTGCGCGGCGCCGGCGTCCCCGTCCGCTTCACCGTCACCGGAGAGCCCCGCCCCCTCGCGCCCGGCGCGGGCCAGTGCGCCTACCGCGTCGTCCAGGAGGCGCTCACCAATGTGCTCAAGCACGCCTATCCGGCCCAGGCGGCCGTCACCGTCGCCTACGAGCCCCGCCAGTTGACCGTGACGGTCACCGACGACGGCCGCAGGAGCGCCGAAGAGGGCCGTAGGGGCGCCCAGGAGGGCCGCACAGGCGCCGATCGCGGTCGTACGGGCGGCGACGGCGGCCGTACCGGCAGCGGCGGCAGGAGAGGCCGCACGGACGGCGCGGGCGGTGCGGGTCGCAGGGTTCCCGCTCCGCCGGGCACCGGTGCGCCGCCTCCGGGCGGGCACGGCTTGATTGGGATGCGGGAGCGCGCCAGGATCTACGGGGGCCGGCTGCACGCCGGGCCTCGGGCGAGCGGCGGATTCGAGGTGCGGCTGATCCTTCCCGCCTGACGGCACAGAGGGGACACACACGGTGACGACCAGGGTGCTCGTCGTCGATGACCAGGTGCTCATCAGGGCGGGTGTCGCCGCTCTGCTGCGCGCCGCGCCCGACATGGAGGTGGTCGGGGAGGCGTCCGACGGTGACGAGGCCGTCCAACTCGCAGCCGAGCAGCGGCCCGACGTCATCCTGATGGACATCCGGATGCCGGGCACCAGCGGTATCACCGCCACCGAGCGCATCCTGGAGGCCGCCCCCGAGCCGCTGCCCCGCATCCTGGTGCTGACCACCTTCGACCTGGACGAGTACGTCTACGCCGCGCTGCGCGCCGGGGCGTGCGGCTTCCTGCTCAAGGACACCGGGCCACAGCGGCTGCTGGCGGCCATCGCGGCCGTCGCGGAGGGCGACACGCTGTTCTCACCGAGCGTCACCCGCCGCCTCATCGAGGCGTACGCCCCGCGGACCGACCCCGTCGGCCCACCGCCCGAGACGCTCGACGCGCTCACCGGCCGCGAACTGGACGTGCTCCGCCTGGTGGCGGGCGGGCTGTCCAACGCGGAGATCGCCGAGACACTCGTCATCAGCGAGTCGACCGTCAAGACGCACCTCAACCGCACGATGGCCAAGCTGGACATCGGCAGCCGCGCGCAGGCCGTCGTGCTCGCCTACGAGACCGGACTGGTGACCCCGGGCGGCGGCCATGCGGACGGCTCGGGGGAGGAGCGGGCGCGGTAGGTGGGGCGCTTTCGTGCGCGGCGTCTGGTACGCCGGGGATGAATCGGGTACATACGACCGAGTAGCACCCGTCGGTAGTCGCCGGTGGCTCCCCGACGCGGGCAGCACTGAAACGGGTACGAACGGCAGACAGCCGACATGAACACCAGCCGGCCGACACCAACAGCAGACAGCGACCAGTCGTCAGCAGCCACCGTCAGTCCCGCACCGCGTATCCGCCTCCACACCGTTTCGAGGTGAGCGAGATGACCGTCTCCGAGCGTGAAGCACGCGAAGTCGCCGAGGCAGCCCGAGAGAAGGACTGGCGCAAGCCGAGCTTCGCCAAAGAGCTCTTCCTCGGCCGCTTCCGTCTCGACCTCATCCACCCGCACCCGGAACCGGCGGCCGACGACGTCGCGCGCGGTGAGGACTTCCTGGCCAGGCTGCGCGAGTTCGCCGACGCCAAGATCGACGGCGCGCTGATCGAACGCGAGTCCCGTATCCCCGACGAGGTGCTCAGCGGCCTCAAGGAGCTCGGCGCGCTCGGTATGAAGGTCGGCACCGAGTACGGCGGCCTCGGGCTCACCCAGGTCTACTACAACAAGGCGCTCGCCCTGGTCAGCTCCGCCAGCCCGGCCGTCGGGGCGCTGTTGTCCGCGCACCAGTCCATCGGTGTGCCGCAGCCGGTGAAGCTGTTCGGCAGCCAGGAGCAGAAGGACGCCTTCCTGCCCCGCTGCGCCCGTACCGACATCTCCGCGTTCCTGCTGACCGAGCCCGACGTCGGCTCCGACCCGGCCCGGCTGGCGACCACCGCCGTCCCCGAGGGCGACGGGGAAGAGTACGTGCTCGACGGGGTGAAGCTGTGGACCACCAACGGGGTCGTCGCCGACCTCCTGGTCGTCATGGCCCGCGTCCCCGAGCCCGCCGCCGACGATCCGCGCCGGGCCGAGGGGCACAAGGGCGGTATCACCGCCTTCGTCGTCGAGGCCGACTGCCCGGGCATCACCGTGGAGAACCGCAACGCCTTCATGGGGCTGCGCGGCATCGAGAACGGCGTGACCCGCTTCCACCGGGTCCGGGTCCCGGCCGCCAACCGGATCGGACCCGAGGGCGCGGGTCTGAAGATCGCGCTGACCACCCTCAACACCGGTCGGCTGTCGCTGCCCGCCACCTGTGTGGGCGCCGGGAAATGGTGTCTGAAGATCGCCCGTGAGTGGTCGCAGGCGCGCGTCCAGTGGGGCAGGCCGGTCGCCGAGCACGAGGCCGTCGGCAGCAAGATCTCCTTCATCGCGGCGACGACGTTCGCCCTGGAGGCGGTGGTCGACCTGTCCTCCCAGATGGCCGACGAGCAACGCAACGACATCCGTATCGAGGCCGCGCTCGCCAAGCTCTACGGCAGCGAGATGGCGTGGAAGATCGCCGACGAGCTGGTGCAGATTCGCGGCGGCAGGGGCTTCGAGACCGCCGAGTCCCTGGCGGCACGCGGCGAACGCGGCGTTCCCGCCGAGCAGTTGCTGCGCGACCTGCGGATCAACCGCATCTTCGAGGGCTCGACCGAGATCATGCATCTGCTGATCGCCCGGGAGGCCGTGGACGCGCATCTGTCCGTCGCCGGCGACCTCATCGACCCGGACAAACCCCTCGCCGACAAGCGCAAGGCGGCCTTGGCCGCAGGCACCTTCTACGCCAGGTGGCTGCCCAAGCTGGTCGCGGGGCCTGGCCAGCTGCCGCGTACGTACGGGGAGTTCGGCACCCTGGCCGGGCATCTGCGCTACGTCGAACGCACGGCACGCAAACTGGCCCGCTCCACCTTCTACGCCATGTCCCGGTGGCAGGGCCGGATGGAGACCAAGCAGGGCTTCCTCGGCCGCATCGTGGACATCGGCGCCGAACTGTTCGCGATGAGCGCGGCCTGTGTACGCGCCGAGAAGCTGTGCCGCGACGGCGCCGACGGGCAGGCCGCCCACCAACTGGCGGACACGTTCTGCCGGCAGTCCCGTATCCGAGTCGAAGAACTGTTCGGGCGGCTGTGGAGCAACACCGACGACCTGGACCGCAAGGTCGTCCGCCAGGTCCTGGACGGCTCCTACACCTGGCTGGAGGAGGGCGTCATCGACGCGTCCACCGAGGGGCCGTGGATCGCCGACGCCACGCCGGGACCGGCCAAGAAGGAGAATGTGCACCGCCGCATCCCGTGACCGCCCGCCGACGGAGCTCCGGGCCACGCCCTCCGCTCGCGCGCGAGACGGCGTGAGCGGGGGCGGGGCGCGGGGGAGCCGCGTGCACCCGGCCTCGCACCCGGTGCGCTGTCCGGGCGGCTGTCGGGAGCGGACACAATGGGGGCATGACCGACTCCCTCGCTGACCCGCATCTGCGCTACCCCGGCACTGAGCCTTCGGAGCACTCCGGCAACGGCAGTGGCACGGCGGCAGTGTCGCAGACGGGCGCACCGCGCGACATCGTGATCCTCGGCTCGACGGGTTCGATCGGCACGCAGGCCGTCGACGTCGTACTGAAGAACCCCGGCCGTTTCCGGGTCACCGCGCTGGCCGCCTCGGGCGGCCGGGTCGAGCTGCTGGCCGAGCAGGCGCACCGGCTGGGGGTGCGCACGGTGGCCGTGGCCCGCGAGGAGACGGTGCCCGCCCTGCGCGCGGCGCTGCGCGCGGCCTACGGCACGGCCGAACCGCTGCCCGAGCTGCTGGCCGGTCCGGACGCCGCCACGGAACTGGCCGCCTCCCCGTGCCACACGGTGCTCAACGGCATCACCGGCTCCATCGGTCTGGCTCCGACCTTGGCCGCCCTGGAGGCGGGCCGGGTACTGGCGCTGGCCAACAAGGAGTCCCTCATCGTCGGTGGCCCGCTGGTCAAGGCGGTGGCCGGGCCGGGCCAGATCGTGCCCGTCGACTCGGAACACTCGGCGCTCTTCCAGGCCCTCATGGGTGGCACCCGCGCCGAGGTGCGCAAGCTGCTCGTCACCGCCTCGGGCGGCCCGTTCCGGGGGCGGAGCAGGGCCGAGCTCGCCGATGTGACGCCGCAGGAAGCGATGGCCCACCCCACCTGGGACATGGGGCCGGTGATCACCATCAACTCGGCCACCCTGGTCAACAAGGGGCTGGAGGTCATCGAGGCGCATCTGCTCTACGACATTCCGTTCGAGGACATCCAGGTGGTGGTCCATCCGCAGTCCGCCGTCCACTCGATGGTGGAGTTCACGGACGGCTCCACACTCGCCCAGTGCGGCCCCCCGGACATGCGGCTGCCGATCGCGCTCGGGCTCGGCTGGCCGGAGCGGGTGCCGGACGCCGGACCCGTCTTCTCCTGGACCGAGGCGATGTCCTGGGACTTCTTCCCGCTGGACGAGGAGGCGTTCCCGTCCGTGCCGCTGGCCTGCCGGGTGGGCGCGCTGGGCGGCACGGCGCCCGCCGTCTTCAACGCGGCGAACGAGGAGTGCGTCGAGGCGTTTCTGGCCGGGAGGCTGCCGTTCACAGGCATCGTGGATACGGTGGCGGCTGTGGTCGAAGAGCACGGCACACCGGACGGAACCGGGCTGACCCTTCCCGATGTCCTGGCCGCAGAGACCTGGGCGCGCGCCCGCGCCCGTGAACTGGCGGTACGGTCCGCCACAGCAACAGCGGAGGCCCGCGCATGACGGCGTTCATGACCATCCTCGGCATAGTCGTCTTCGTCGTCGGCCTGCTCTTCTCCATCGCCTGGCACGAGCTGGGACACTTCTCGACGGCCAAGCTGTTCGGGGTCCGGGTGCCGCAGTTCATGGTGGGTTTCGGACCCACGCTGTGGTCCAAGCGCAGGGGCGAGACGGAGTACGGCATCAAGGCCGTGCCGCTCGGCGGCTACATCCGCATGATCGGCATGTTCCCGCCCGGCGACGACGGCGCCGTCCGGCAGCGCTCCTCCTCGCCGTTCCGCGGCATGATCGAGGACGCACGTGCCGCCGCCTACGAGGAACTGCAGCCCGGCGACGAGCACCGGATGCTCTACACGCGCAAGCCGTGGAAGCGCGTCATCGTGATGTTCGCCGGGCCGTTCATGAACCTGGTGCTGGCCGTGGTCATCTTCCTGACGGTGCTGATGACCTTCGGCATCAACACCCAGACGACCACCGTCTCCACGGTCTCGGAGTGTGTGATCCCCGCCTCGGCGCAGACCGACAAGTGTCCCGAGGACGCCAAGGACTCCCCGGCCAAGGCCGCGGGCCTCAAGCCGGGTGACAAGATCGTCTCCTTCGACGGGCGGCGCGTCGAGGACTGGGGCGCCCTCCAGCAGCGCATCCGCGACACCACGGGTCCCGCCACCCTCACCGTCGAGCGGGACGGCGAGAAGCGCACGCTGCACGCCGACCTGATCAAGAACAAGGTCGCCAAGTCCGACGGCAACGGCTCCTACGTCCCCGACGAGTACGTCACCGCCGGCTTCCTCGGTTTCACCCCGGCCAGCGGCATCGTCCAGCAGTCCTTCCCGCAGGCCGTGGACCGGATGGGCGACATGATGGCCAACGGTGTCGAGGCGCTGATCGCCCTGCCGGGCAAGGTGCCCGACCTGTGGAACGCGGCCTTCGACGGTGCCGAGCGCAAACAGGACTCGCCGATGGGCGTGGTGGGCGCCGCCAGGGTGGGCGGTGAGGTCTTCTCGCTGGACATCCCGCCGAGCCAGCGGGTGGCGACGATGCTCTTCCTGGTCGCGGGCTTCAACCTGAGCCTGTTCCTGTTCAACATGCTGCCGCTGCTGCCGCTGGACGGCGGACACATCGCCGGTGCCCTGTGGGAGTCGCTGCGGCGGAATCTGGCCAAGGTCTTCCGCCGGCCGGACCCGGGCCCCTTCGACGTCGCCAAGCTGATGCCCGTCGCCTACGTGGTGGCCGGGATCTTCCTGTGCTTCACCCTTTTGGTGCTGGTGGCCGACGTGGTGAATCCGGTCAGACTCACCGGGTAGCCGGACGGCTGTTCCAGGCTGTGACGCCCGTGCGATTCCTGCACGGGCGTCACCATTTGCGGCATTTCTCGGTGAACGATGTGCTCCCTGCGAGGGCGGTGCCGTAATCTCGGGGGCCTGGAGCCCGCCGAACCCGGGACTTGAACGACACCGTTGGGGTTGCACGCTGATGACAGCGATTTCGCTCGGAATGCCGGACGTTCCGGCCAAGCTCGCCGACCGCAGGGTCAGCCGGAAGATCCAGGTGGGGACGGTCGCGGTCGGGGGAGACGCGCCCGTTTCCGTGCAGTCCATGACCACGACGCGCACCGCGGACATCGGCTCGACGCTGCAGCAGATCGCCGAGCTGACGGCGTCCGGCTGCCAGATCGTCCGTGTGGCATGTCCCACACAGGACGACGCCGACGCCCTCGCCACGATCGCCCGGAAGTCGCAGATCCCGGTGATCGCCGACATCCACTTCCAGCCGAAGTACGTCTTCCAGGCCATCGACGCCGGCTGTGCCGCCGTCCGCGTCAACCCCGGCAACATCAAGCAGTTCGACGACAAGGTCAAGGAGATCGCCACCGCGGCCTCCGCCGCCGGCACCCCCATCCGCATCGGCGTCAACGCGGGCTCGCTCGACAAGCGCCTGCTGGAGAAGTACGGCAAGGCCACCCCCGAGGCGCTGGTCGAGTCCGCGCTGTGGGAGTGCTCGCTCTTCGAGGAGCACGGCTTCCGCGACATCAAGATCTCGGTCAAGCACAACGACCCGGTCGTGATGGTCAACGCCTACCGGCTGCTCGCCCAGCGCTGCGACTACCCGCTGCACCTCGGCGTCACCGAGGCCGGCCCCGCCTTCCAGGGCACCATCAAGTCGGCCGTCGCCTTCGGCGCCCTGCTCAGCGAGGGCATCGGCGACACGATCCGGGTCTCCCTCTCGGCGCCGCCCGCCGAGGAGGTCAAGGTCGGCATCCAGATCCTGGAGTCCCTCGGGCTGCGCCAGCGCGGCCTGGAGATCGTCTCCTGCCCGTCCTGCGGCCGCGCCCAGGTGGACGTCTACAAGCTCGCCGACGAGGTCACCGCCGGTCTGGAGGGCATGGACGTCCCGCTGCGCGTCGCGGTCATGGGCTGCGTCGTCAACGGTCCCGGGGAGGCCCGCGAGGCCGATCTGGGGGTCGCCTCCGGCAACGGCAAGGGCCAGATCTTCGTCAAGGGCGAGGTCATCAAGACCGTCCCCGAGTCCAAGATCGTCGAGACGCTCATCGACGAGGCCATGAAGATCGCCGAGCAGATGGAGAAGGACGGGGTCGCCTCCGGCGAGCCGGTGGTGACGACCGCGGGCTGACACCCGGCTGCCGGATCACCACAGCGCGCCCGCACAGCACCCGCGCGACGGTGACCGCGCTGCGGCGACCGCACGGCGGCACCCGCTCGGCGGCACCGCCGCGCGGCCGGACACGGCCACGCGGCGGCGGCCTGCCGTACGCCCAGGTACAGTGCCAGACAGATCGTTCCTTACGCCCATGGGCCGCACGGCGCCCGCGGGCCGCACGGTGAGGCACCGAGACCGTTGTTGACCACCACTTCCCTCAAGGTCGTCGAACCGGCCGAGCTGCAGGACGCGCTCGCCGTTCTGCGCCGGGAGCCGGTCAACAACGCGTTCGTCGCAGCCCGCGTGCAAAGCTCCGGGCTCGACCCCTGGCGCCTCGGCGGCGAGATGTGGGGCTGGTACGAGGACGGCCGGCTGGAAGCCCTCTGCTACAGCGGAGCCAACCTCGTTCCGCTGTGCGCGGGCCCCGAGTCGGTCCGCGCGTTCGCCGAGCGGGCCCGCCGCCAGGGCCGCCGCTGCTCGTCCATCGTCGGCCCGGCCGGCCCGACCGCGGAGCTGTGGTCCTGCCTGGAGCCGCACTGGGGCCCGGCCCGTGAGGTGCGCCCCAACCAGCCGCTGCTGGTCACCGACCGGGTACCGGGCGAAGTCGCGCCCGACCCGCTGGTGCGCCGGGTCGCCAAGAGCGAGATGGACCTGGTGCTGCCCGCCTGCGTGGCGATGTTCACCGAGGAGGTCGGCATCTCCCCGCTGGCCGGTGACGGCGGGCTCGTCTACCAGGCGCGGGTCGCCGAACTGGTCAGTACCGGACGCTCCTTCGCCCGCATCGAGGACGGCCGCGTCGTCTTCAAGGCGGAGATCGGCGCCGTCACGCCCTATGCCTGCCAGATCCAGGGCGTCTGGGTGGCCCCCGAGCGGCGCGGTGAGGGGCTGTCGGAGACCGGTATGGCCGCCGTTATCGGCTACGCCCTGCGCGACGTCGCCCCGCTGGTGAGCCTCTACGTCAACGACTACAACGCACCGGCGCGCGCCGCCTATCACCGCGTCGGCTTCCGCGAGGTCGGCGCCTTCATGAGCGTGCTGTTCTGAGACCGTCGCCGGGGGACCGCCGAGCTGTGCCGCCTCTTCGCGCGGACACGGCCGAGGAAGTAGCCTCCCCGCCATGCCGCACACAGCCGGGGGACAGCTCCCGGATCCCCGGAGAGTGGTCACCGGCCCGCTCGACCTGGCAGCCCGCGTCGACGAGGCACTCGCCGTCCAGGCCGTCGCCTTCGGGCTGACCGACGAGGAGATCGGCGTACGCAGGCACATCGTGCTGCGCCATATGAACTCCCCCGGTGCGCGCGCGCTGGGCGCCACCACCGAGGAGGGCCGGCTCGTCGGCTTCGTCTACGGGATGCCGAACGACCGTTCCCAGTGGTGGTCGACGGTCGTGGAGCCCTATCTGCGCCAGCAGGGCCGCGAGGGCTGGCTGGACGACGCCTTCGTCATCACCGAGCTGCATGTGCACCCCGCCTTCCAGCGCCGCGGCATCGGACGCGAGCTGATCACCCGCCTCACCGACTCCGCCTCCGAGCCCCGCTCGCTCCTCTCCGCCCTCGACCTCGACAGCCCCGCCCGCGCCCTCTACCGCAGCCTGGGCTACCACGATCTGGCCCGCCGGGTGCAGTTCCCCAGCGCAGCGCAGCCCTATGCGGTGATGGGAGCGTGGTTGCCGTTGGCGCGGGGATGAGGTGGGTCGGCTGGGGGTACGGGGGTCGGCCCCCGGGAGGTGGGGTCCCAGCGCAGCGCAGCCCTATGCGGTGATGGGGGCGTGGTTGCCGTTGGCGCGGGGATGACTTCCGGCTGACGTGGTGACCCGTGGGGCCGACGTGGGGAGGAGATCTCGTTTCCGTGCCACCGGTCCGGGCCGATAGGCTCCGGATCGACGTGTTCCGTCACTCATCGCGAGTACAGCCCCGAGCAGGAGTCCCCATGGCAGCCCGTGTCCAGCGTTTGTCCCGGTCGATGCTGAAGACGCTGCGTGACGACCCGGCCGACGCGGAGACGCTCAGCCACAAGCTGCTGGTCCGCGCCGGGTACGTGCGTCGTACCGCCGCCGGGATCTGGACGTGGCTCCCGCTGGGCAAGCAGGTGCTGGAGAACGTCACCCGCATCGTGCGCGAGGAGATGGACGCCATCGGCGGCCAGGAGGTGCTGCTCCCGGCGCTGCTGCCCAAGGAGCCCTACGAGGTCTCCGGCCGCTACGAGGAGTACGGCGACCTGCTGTTCCGTCTCAAGGACCGCAAGGGCGGCGACTACCTCCTCGGCCCGACGCACGAGGAGATCTTCGCGCAGGTCGTCAAGGATCAGTGCACCTCCTACAAGGACCTGCCGGTCACGCTCTACCAGATCCAGACCAAGTACCGGGACGAGGCCAGGCCGCGCTCCGGCATCCTGCGCGGCCGCGAGTTCACGATGAAGGACTCCTACTCCTTCGACGTCTCCGACGAGAGCCTGGCCGAGTCCTACGCGGCGCACCGCGTCGCCTACAAGCGCATCTTCGAGCGCCTGGGCCTGGACTACCGCATCGTGTCGGCCGTCTCCGGTGCCATGGGCGGCTCCGCCTCCGAGGAGTTCCTGGCGCCCGCCGCTGCCGGCGAGGACACCTATGTGCAGTGCCCGCAGTGCGGCTACGCGGCGAACACCGAGGCCGTCTCCGTCGCCGTGTCGCCGTCCTCCGTCGAGGGGCACGACCCGGTGGAGAAGCTGGACACCCCGGACACCCCGACCATCGAGACCCTGGCCGAGCACCTGGGCGTGCCCGCCTCGGCGACGCTGAAGAACCTGCTGGTGAAGGTGGACGGCGAACTCACCGCTGTGGGTGTGCCCGGTGACCGCGAGGTGGACCTGGGCAAGCTCGGCGAGCATCTGGCACCCGCCACGGTCGAGCTGGTCACCGCCGAGGACTTCGAGGGCCGCCCGGACCTGGTCCGCGGTTATGTGGGCCCGCAGGGCGGGATGGCCGGCAAGGCGTTCCGCTACCTGGCCGACCCCCGGGTGGCGCCCGGTACCTCCTGGATCACCGGCGCCAACGAGGAGGGCAAGCACGCCCGCAACGTGGTCTGCGGCCGGGACTTCGAGGTCGACCAGTACCTCGATGTCGTCGTGGTCGAGCCGGGCGATCCCTGCCCGAGGTGCGGTGCCGGTATCGAGCTGGACCGCGCCATCGAGATCGGTCACATCTTCCAGCTGGGCCGCAAGTACGCCGACGCGTTCGAGCTGGATGTGCTCGGTCAGGACGGCAAGCCGGTCCGCGTCACCATGGGCTCCTACGGCATCGGTGTCTCCCGCGCGGTGGCGGCGCTCGCCGAGCAGCACGCCGACGAGCAGGGGCTGTGCTGGCCCCGCGAGGTGGCGCCGGCCGATGTGCACGTGGTCGCGGCGGGCAAGGCGCAGCAGACCGAGGCGGCCCTGGAGATCGCCGAGCGGCTCGGCGCGGCCGGGGTGCGGGTGTTGGTGGACGACCGTGCGAGCGTCTCCCCGGGTGTGAAGTTCACCGACGCCGAACTGATCGGCGTGCCGACCATCCTGGTCGCCGGTCGCGGCATCAAGGACGGCCGCGTCGAGTTGAAGGACCGCCGTACGGGCGAGCGCGAGGAGCTGCCCATCGACGACGCGATCACGCGGCTCACCCAGGACTGACGGCGTCACCTGAGCCTGCCTGCGCACCCGCGCACCCGCGCACCCGCGCCCCGCGCCCCGCGCTCCGCCTGCGCAGGTGCGCGGGCTGCACCAGGACGCCGATGAGCAGCTGCCCTGATCGACGGCCGAGAGTCGGCAAGCAGCCGCGAAGGACAGGGCCCCGCCCCGGCGGGGCCCTACGGCGTCGCAGCCGGCGTCACAGCCAGGCGGCGAACTCCAGCAGCATCTGCGCGTCCGCCGCGTTGCCGCCCGCGTACTGCCGGCACGCGGACTCGACCGCGCGGTAGAGCGTCCACTGGCGCACCCGTTCGCGCGGGACGTCCAGTGAGTCGGCGAGTTTGTTGACGCGGCGACGGGTGGCGGCAGCGGCGCCCGTGGACGCCATCAGGTCGTGCAGCCGGTCCCGCACCAGCCGCGCCAGGTCGTAGGCCGGCTCGCCCACCAGGGGGTCGGGTCCGACGGTCAGCCAGTGCGCCCGCTCGCCGGGCTCGGAGGCGGCCAGCACGGCGCCCTGCCGGAAGTCCCCGTGCAGCAGCACCGGGTCGCCCTCGGGAGCCTCGGCCAGCATTGCCTCCCGGGCCTCCAGTGCGGCGGCCACCAGTGGTTCGGCGTCCGGCGGCACCGAGGAGCGCATCAGTGCCGTCTCGGTGGCGGTGTGCCCGGCGACCGTCTCCAGGCCGTGGCCGGCGGGCGGCGGCACCCACAGGCGCCGTACCACCGAGACCGCCTCCAGCGTCGCCTTGGCCTCGGGGAGGGACCGCAGCGACACCTCGCAGCGCAGCCGCTCCAGCAGCAGTACGCCCTCTTCCGGCGCTGCCCGCAGCACCCGTACGGCACCCAGCCCGTGCCACGCGCTCAGCACCTCGTTCTCGCGGGCGGCGCGCACCGGCGCGGGGGCACCGTCAGGGGCGAGCAGCTTCAGCGCGGCCGGAGTGCCGTCCGCCTGCCGCACCAGTACCACCGCACTGCTGCGCCCGCCCGGGGTCACCACGCGCTCCGGCACCAGCTCCCACCGCTCCAGCCACCGCTCCAGCAGTGCGGGCAGCCCGCGCAGCCAGTCCTGTGCCGCGGTGGCCGCGGCGGCGCCCTGCTGGGCCGCCAAGGCGCGCACCAACCGCTGCGGGGGTTCGAGGGGCAGCACGGAAGCCATTCCTCCCGGGCCTTTCTTCAGCACTCTCGGAGAACGTGCGCGGCATACGCGCACGGCGGGGGGTCACAGCTTGCCGGGGGCGTCGGAGCCGTTCGGCGATCCGGAGGGGGCAGCCGGTGAGTCCCCGGCTCCCAGTTCGGTGAGGCCGGGGAAAGCCACACTGCTGCCCTTCCAGCGCACCGAGCGGACCGCGGCCTCACGCAGCGCGTCGGCGGCGGTGCGCCGTCGCGCGCCCTCGCTTGCCCGCACCAGATCCGCGTACACCCCGGCGACGCGGTCCTCCAGTTGGGCCGCGAGCCGCACGGCTGCCGCGCTGTCGGGTACGGCGAAGGGCAGCGCGTAGGCGGCGGCGGCCGGTTCCGGTTCGCCGCCGAGCGAGCGGACGGTGCGGCGCAGTGCGTCCCGGCGGGCCCGGTGCGCTTCGTAGCACTCGCGCACCTCGCTCTTGCGGTCCTCGTCGATCCGTCCGCCGACGACTCCATACCCGTAGACGGCGGCGTGCTCGGCGCGCAACGCGGCCTGGAGGGCGGTCAGTTCCTTCATCCGTCCACCGCCCCCTGGCTGCTCCGGCTGCCGCCGCCCGCCCCGTTCCCGTCGCCGGTGCCGTTCTCGCCGGTCGCCTTCTTGCCGTGCTCGTCGAGGAGGTAGCCGTGCGCCGAGCCGCAGGCGGCCACCGACGCCAGCAGCCGGGCGAGCTCGGCAGGTGCGTCGCCCAGCGCCTTCATGCGTGCGGCGGCCAGTCGCCGCTCGGCCTTGGCCAGCGCTGCGAGTGCCGCCTGCTGCGTCCTGGGCACGGACTCGGTGTCCGGGCTGGGCGGCTGTGCGGAGGGGCTGGTGCCTCCGCCCGGCTGTCCGGAGCGCGTCGGTCCGGGTGCGCGGGACGGCGACCGCGGGTCGCGCGGACTCGGCGGCTTCGACGAGGGCGCCCTGGTGCTGGACTCGCTGCCGCGCAGCACCCGCACATGGCGGGCGACCTCGTCGCGCAGGGGGCGCAGCCGTGCGGCCAGCGCCGGGTGCACCTTCGCCGTGCCGTCGTAGCGGGCCAGCAGGTGCTCGCTGTCGCGGGCGGCGCTCCCGCGCAGCCGTCGCGTCGCGCCCGCGCGCTCCCCGTCCGCGCTCGCCGTCGACTCCTCGTCCGAGCAGCCCGCGACCAGCGGCAGGGCGAAACCCGCCGAGGTGGCGCCTAGCGCGCCGGTCAGTATCGACCTGCGGCGTGGTCGTGCCGCCGCCGGCGACGGCGTGAGCGACATGTGCACTCCCTGGGTGTGGGCGAACGAACGGCCAGACGGACTGCGGCCTCGCCCGGACTTGTGACCGCAGTGGGGCGCTGGTCACGCCCCGCGAGGGTACCCGGGCTTCTTCCCCCGGCCGCCCCGGGCCACCCCTGCGCGGCCGGTCCGCACCCGGACGCCGGACAGCGCTCGGTGGCGTCGGGCGGCGGCTGCGCGGCGATACGGCCGCGCGTTCCGCGACCGGGTCGGCGCAGCCCGCCACAGACGATAGGCTTGGTCGGCGACACGCCCCTGTCACAAGGCCCCCCTACAACAGCACACGCGGCCGAGGAGTCACCCGGATGAGCACCACCCAGAGCGAGAGGCTGCGCGGACTGCTGGAACCGCTCGTCAGCAAGAGGGGGTTGGATCTCGAAGAGATCGAGGTGACCCCGGCCGGGAAACGACGCGTGCTGCGTGTCGTCGTGGACGCTGACGACGGGGTCCAGCTGGACACCTGCGCGGAGCTGAGCCGCGCCTTCTCCGAAGTGCTCGACGAGAGCGACGCGATGGGCGGCGCCCCGTACGTGCTGGAGGTCACCTCGCCGGGGGCCGACCGCCCGCTGACCGAGCTGCGGCACTATCGCCGCGCCGTCGGGCGGCTCATCAAGGCGCAGCTGACCGAGGCGGCCGGGGGCGGCGAGCTGACGGCCCGCATCACGGCAGTCGACGACGAGGGTGTCGACCTGGAGGTGCCCGGGGTCAAGGGGCGCAAGCCCACGGCCCGCAGACTCGCCTTCGACGAGATCGCCAGGGCGCGGGTCGAGATCGAGTTCAACCGCAAGGCCGCGGACAAGCCGCGGCACCTGTCCGCGGCCGGCGACGCCGAAGCCGCCGAGAACGAGAACGAGGAGGAGGCGTAGCCGTGGACATCGACATGAGTGCCCTGCGTGGGCTGGTCAGGGAGAAGGAGATCTCCCTCGACCTGCTGGTCGAGGCGATCGAGTCGGCCCTCCTCATCGCCTACCACCGCACCGAGGGCAGCAGGCGGGACGCGCGCGTCGAGCTGAACCGGAAGACCGGCCACGTCACCGTGTGGGCCAAGGAGAGCTCCGAGGAGCTCGAAGAGGGCGCCGAGCCGCGGGAGTTCGACGACACCCCCACCGGTTTCGGTCGGATCGCTGCGACAACTGCCAAGCAGGTCATCCTGCAGCGGCTGCGGGACGCCGAGGAAGAGGTCACCTTCGGCGAGTACGCGGGCCGGGAGGGCGATGTCGTGGCGGGCGTGGTCCAGCAGGGCAAGGACCCCAAGAGCGTGCTGGTGGACATCGGCAAGCTGGAGGCCATCCTGCCGCCGCAGGAGCAGGTACCGGGCGAGACCTACGCGCACGGCACCCGGCTGCGCACCTATGTGGTCCGCGTCGCCAAGGGTGTGCGCGGGCCGTCGGTGACCCTCTCGCGTACCCACCCCAACCTGGTCAAGAAGCTCTTCGAACTGGAGGTCCCGGAGATCGCGGACGGCTCGGTGGAGATCTCGGCCATCGCCCGCGAGGCCGGCCACCGCACCAAGATCGCCGTCCGGTCCACCCGCTCGGGACTCAACGCCAAGGGCGCCTGCATCGGACCCATGGGCGGCCGCGTGCGCAACGTCATGGCGGAGCTGCACGGCGAGAAGATCGACATCGTGGACTGGTCCGAGGACCCGGCCGAGCTGGTCGCGAACGCCCTGTCCCCGGCCCGGGTGAGCAAGGTGGAGATCCTCGACCTGGCGGCCCGGTCGGCGCGGGTCACCGTGCCCGACTACCAGCTGTCACTGGCCATCGGCAAGGAAGGGCAGAACGCCCGGCTCGCCGCCCGGCTCACGGGCTGGCGCATCGACATCCGCCCGGACACCGCCGAAGCGGCCGGGGACGGCCGGTCCCAGGACCGCCCCGCCGAGCAGGACTGAGCCGCAGCCGGACCCGGAGCGGAGCCGGACCCGGAGCGGTGACAGATCCGGTCCGGGAGCGGAGACGGAGTCGAAGCCGGTACCGGGTTCGGCCCGGTGGCGGTGACAGTCTGCGGCCGGATGTGCACGGCCCGGCTGCGAATGAGTAACGGCGCCCTTACCCCCCAACGGGTTTCGGGGCTTCGGGGAGGTAGACTTAAGCAGTGTCTGGCCGGACGCGTGGTCGGGTGTGCCCTCAGCGGACCTGCGTGGGCTGCCGGGAGCGCACCGACAAGGATGTTCTGCTGCGAGTGGTGCTTATCGGGGGCAGCCTGATCCCCGATCTTCGCGGTAGGCTGCCCGGTCGGGGTGCCTATGTGCACTCCGTTCCGTCCTGTCTCGAGCAGGCCGTCCGGCGCCGGGCGTTCAACCGGGCCTTCCGGGGTCCGGGTCCGTTCGACCTCGCGGATCTGCGGGAGCACGTGGAGCGGAAAGCACGGACAAGCACCGAAAGACCGTAAGCACAGCCCGTACGGAACCTCCGTGCGGGGAGAGGTACCTCGCGAGTGGGAAGTAGGTCGAGATTGCGATGAGCACTCGATGAGTACGCGATGAGTACGCCCATGCATCAGTAGCGAAGGTCCGGCGGACGATCCCCGGGCCGTAAGGAGCAAAGTGGCTAAGGTCCGGGTATACGAACTCGCCAAAGAACTTGGAGTGGAGAGCAAGGTCGTCATGGCCAAGCTCCAAGAACTCGGTGAATTCGTCCGTTCGGCGTCCTCGACGATCGAGGCGCCGGTGGTCCGCAAACTGACAGACGCGTTCGACGCGGGCTCCGGCGGTGGCGCCAAGAAGTCCGCAGCGAAGCCGGCGGCGCCCAAGAAGGAAGCCGCCAAGCCCGCCGCACCCAAGCCGGGTGCGAGCGCGCCGAAGCCGGGCGCACCGAAGCCCGGTGCCCCCAAGCCGGGTCCCGAGGCCCCGGTGACCCCTGCCCCGAGCCCCGCGCAGGGCGAGACGGGCGGTACCGAGGCCCCCAGGCCCGGCGCCCCGAAGCCCGGTGCCCCCAAGCCGGGGCCCGCGCAGCCCGCAGCGCCCGCGAAGCCGGACTTCCAGGCGCCGCCCGCCGCGCCGGGTGGCGCCAAGCCGAGCCAGGCGCCGCGGCCGGGCGGCCAGGCCCCGAAGCCGGGTCAGGCGCCCAAGCCGGGTCAGGCTCCCAAGCCGGGCGGCCAGGGTCAGGGTCAGGGC